>JADLBR010000222.1 GCA_020847615.1 Verrucomicrobiia bacterium | reverse complement strand
CCGGAGAAACCGCCGATAGTCTTCCCCTGCGTCCCCGCGCGAGATTCCTGCGTTCGTGTCAGCGTTTGGCGGGCTCCAGTCGGAACAGCCTGAGCATCGAGGGCGGCGGCGGCGGGCCGGGGCGTGGCCGGTCGCGGTTGGCGCCCAGTGTTTCCCAGACGAGGGCGTAGCGGGAAGCGGCGGGCGCGTTCTTGCCCTGGTCCCAGGCGCGCTGGAGGGTCATTCCGGGAGACGGGTTCTCGATCTTTCCGAACCCCTCGGGGTTTAGCCATTCAGCGGGCTTGCGGGGCGCCTTGCCGATGGGTTCGAGGGTCCTCTCGTCCAGGAGGAATGTGCCCGATTCATGGGGGCTGCGCCACGAGAGTTCGATCTTGCCGTCGCCCGCGGGGGTCGGTTCTCCGACACCCACGTCGGAGTTGGGGATCGACCCGCCGCCGCCGAAGTCCCAGCGGTAGCCTTTCCATCGGGTGACTGGGCGCGCGATCCATCGGCCACCCTCGAAGCGGGCGCAGAAGACCTGGCTTTGTCCCGAATCGTCATAGCGGTGGTAGGCGATGACGGGGCGCTTCGCGTTGTCGAAGCCGAGGTTGTAGCTCACGTTGATGAGGCCGCCGCCCGGTTTGACGGGGTCGGCGATGTCGATGTTCTCGGGCGAGAGGGGCAGTTTCAGGGGCTTGCCGCCGGCGGTCTCCCAGCGGATCAGGTCGCGGCTGCGCGCGTAAGAGAGGCTGTGGTTGGTGGCGCAGTCGGATGTGTCGCGCCACGTGCCGCAGAGATGGTAGTAGCCGTCGGGGCCGGGCTCGGGTCCAGAGAAGTACGCGTTCATCTGCCCGACGCCATCGGTCAGCGGCGTATCGATGAGGGGTCGCCATTTCTTCGTGGACGGGTCGTAGCGGTTGACGATGTCGTTGCCCTCGCCGCTCTTGCCGTCGCGGTACTTGAAGAGGAGCGCGCCGTCGGGTCCGGTGAAGAACCGGGGGTAGGTCGTGCGTTTCTCGATCTTGGCGCTGGCCATCGGAGTCGCGGGCTGGAGCGTGGATGCGTCAAGGGGTGACTTGCTGCGGAAGTAGACGAGCGGCGAGACATGCATGTTGCCGGACAGGTGCAGGTGGCCGTCTCGATCCGTGGCCATCGTGATGTAATTGTGGCTGTCCCAGCCGACGCTCGAGGGCAACCGGGTGAATTTCCACTTCGTCTCGCCCAGGGCACGCTGCGCGATCGTCAGTTGCCGGTTGGTGTCGTAATAGCCGACGAACTGCCGGTCCCTCTCCGTCAGCAGGGAGAAACCCACGGGGTGGCCGGACCAGACGTGCTCGATATCGATGCGCGGGGGCTCGGCGGCGGACGGCGGGCCGGTGGCGGATAAAAGATCGGCGGCTGATACAACGAGGATCGACAACGCGAGCGCGGCGAGGATCGACGTGTGGGATCGCTGGGGGGTTCGCATGGGGAAAGAGCGCTATGCGGCCAAGGGTTGCATGGAATTTTCGGGGCACAAGCGCATTCCGGCAACCAGATCCTTGGTAACAACGCGGGTGGTTTCGGTATTTCGATAGTGATGAAATACACCGAAACTGAGAAGTGCCCGCGCCGCGGTAGGCGGGAACTGATTCGCCGGCAGGACGCCCCTCCAGATTTTGCCGCCGCGCCGAGATTCATGCCCGCGACTGGGCAGACGAGAGAGGGGCTCATCGTGCATGCGTGGATCATGGTGATTGCATTGTCATGGCTATCCGTCGCGGCCGCCATGGGCACGGATATCACGATCAGGAAAACCTCCGCCGGCAAGGCCTCGCGGAACCTGTACGGCGTCAATCTCTGGCGAGCGTTCGACCCGGAAGTGGCCGAATCGCCCGCCTATCAAACTAACCTCGCCGCGATGGGCGTTACCGTCGTGCGTTTCCACAACGCCGGGATGGCGAAGTGGATCGACGTGCCAAACCGCGCCTGGGACACAAACGCCGTCGGTCGCGTGATGACGGCGCTCGCGCATCGATTCCCAGTGAAGATGGTCACGATAAGCGGGCCCCCGCCGTGGATGGACGAGGATGGCGACAGGCGCCTCGACAAGTCGCGCGTCGCCGATTACGCGGCGTGGTGCGCGGATCTGGTGGGCCACGTGAACAACGTCTGCCGGGCCGGCGTCCAGTGGTGGGAAGTGCTCAACGAGGCGGAGCTGCGCGGATACGATAAGAGAGGCGACGGCGAGGTGCTGGCGGACATCTTCCGCGCGTGCTCGAAGGCGATGAGGGCGAGGGACCCCTCGATCCGCGTGGGAGGCAACGCGTGGTCGTGGGGCATGCCCGCGCAGGCGGTCGAGTTCCTCGAGGAGGCGGGCAAAGGGATCGCCTTTTACAGCTATCACTGGTACGCCACGGGTGATCCGGGCGCGCGCGTGGGGGATATCTACGGGAAGGCGGTTTCCGCCGACATCGCCAAGGTGCGCAAATCGCTCGCGTCCCGAAGGCTCGCGCTCCCGATATGGATCGACGAGTGGAATATGTTCTATGACTGGAAATCGGACGCGGCGCGGCACTTGATGGTGAGCGGTCGCAGCGCGGTGTACGACGCGCTTTTCCTCAAGTCCGCGGCGGAATCCGGCGGGGCGGACTATCTCGTCGCCTGGAACGACGCCGATAACACCTATGGCAAGATGTCCACGGGCTATGAATTCTTCAGCGGCGCATTCGTCTTCATGCTGTACAACCGCCTGTTCGACGGAACGATACTGACCACCTCCTCATCGGATGTCGCGGTGGTGCCGTTCGCCGTGAAGGGCGCGGACGGCGCGGTCTCCGTATCGCTCGTGAACCGATCGGAGTCACCGCGGGAGGCATCGATCTCGTCCGCCGTGCCGCTTCCGCGCGAGCTCACCCGGTACCTCATTGGCGCGGACGGTATCGCGACCAACATGATCGCGGGCGGTGCCGCGATCGAACTCCCGGCGGAGTCGGTGACCGTCATCACTACAAAATCGGCGCGCGCGTCCGGGGTTTCCCGGCCCTGAAAGAGGGGGCGCCGCGCCCACGGCGGGTTGTCACAAGGGTCACATTTTCTGTATCTTTATCTGGTATCCGCATGCCCGAGACATCGCAGCCGATCGGGGGCGCGCCGCTGTTTGTCACCACGCGTTGGTCGGTGGTGCTGGCGGCGAAAGACCCGGCTTCGCCCGACTCCGGGGCGGCGCTGGAGACCCTCTGCCGGACGTACTGGTATCCGCTCTACGCCTACGTGCGCAGCCTGGGCCACTCGCCGCACGACGCCCAGGACCTCACGCAGGAGTTCTTCGCCCGCCTGCTCGCGAAGCAATACCTGCGTGCGGTCGAGCCAGAGAAGGGGCGTTTCCGCACGTTCCTTCGGATGGCCATGAAGCGGTTCCTCGCCAAGGAGTGGGGGCGGGTCCGCGCTCAAAAGCGCGGGGGGCGGAATACCCATGTCTCATTTGACACGGCGATCGGCGAACGGCTTTTCCAGCAGGACGGCGGGGCGCCGCTTGGCGCGGACCGGATGTACGAGCGGCGCTGGGCGCTGGCGTTGCTGGAGGATGCCCTGGCGCGGTTGGGGCGGGAGCAGGCGGAGGCGGGACGGTCGGTGGAATTCGTCCATCTCATGCCCCATCTTACCGCCGAGCGCGGCGCGATTCCCTATGATGAACTCGCGGCGGCGCTGGGAGTCGGCCAGGGCGCGGCGCGGGTGGCCATGCACCGGCTGCGGAGGCGGTTCCGCGAGGTCTTCCGCGAGACCATCGCCGACACGGTCACTTCGCAGGAGGATGCGGAAGACGAACTGCGCCATGTGCTGGCGTCGTTGGGCGAAGGCTGAGGACCCAGGGATTCTCTGTAACAATGCGTCCGGGGTTTGGATTTCATAAGTATGGAAGATATGATGTCTGAGAGGTGCCCGCGCTGCGGGGGCGCTATGCTCGCTGGTTCGGCTGGCGGGATCTGCCCGCGCTGCGCCGCGGGATTTCTGGGGGCCGCCGCCACCGAATGGCCCGACGATCCCGGCGGCGGCATCCCGTTCGTGCCCCCATCGCCCGCCGAGCTTGGGCCGCTGTTCCCGCACCTTGAGATCATCGAACTCGTTGGCCGAGGCGGCATGGGCGCGGTCTATAAGGCCCGCCAAAAGCAACTGGACCGACTGGTTGCGCTCAAGGTATTGCCGCCCGACGTAGGCGCTGCCCCATCTTTTGCGGAACGGTTCACCCGCGAGGCCAGGGCCCTTGCGCGACTGAACCATCCGGGCATCGTCACCATCCACGAATTCGGGCGCGCGGGCGAACTCTACTTCTTCCTGATGGAGTTTGTGGATGGCGTGAACCTTCGGCAGCTGATGGAGGCGGGCAGGCTCTCGACGCGCGAGGCGCTGGCGGTCGTGCCGCAGGTGTGCGATGCCCTGCAATACGCGCATGACCAGGGCATCGTGCATCGCGACATCAAGCCCGAGAACATCCTCGTGGACCGCCGGGGCCGGGTGAAGGTGGCGGACTTTGGGCTGGCCAAGCTGGCGGGGACGGCAGCCGGGTCCGGGGTACCGCCTGCAGCCGGTGCCGAACGGCTGGGGCCGGAGCGGCGCGGGGCGGGACTCACCGACGCGGACAGGGTCATGGGAACGCCCAGCTACATGGCCCCGGAACAGCGGGAGCGTCCGGCAGAGGTGGATCACAGGGCGGACATCTACGCGCTGGGCGTGGTGCTTTACCAGATGCTCACCGGGGAGTTGCCCGGGCAACGTATCGAGCCACCGTCGAAGAAGGTGATCATCGATGTGCGGCTCGATGAGGTGGTGTTGCGGGCGCTGGAGAGGGAGCCGGAGCGGCGGTACCAGCAGGCCAGCCAGGTGAAGACGGCGGTTGAGACCATCGCGGCCACGCCGGAAGTCCGACCGGACGTCTCGACTGAAGGGGTCGCGCGGGACGAGCTCTTATTCGGGGACAGCACGTTCCCGGAACTGCTGCGGGGCGAGAGGATCATCCATTGCAAGAAACGGCTCTGGGCGGTCTTCAATAAATCGCTCCCTCTCGTCTACCGGTTGTTTTTCTCACTGCCGCCATTCTGGGCGGCGGGGCTGTATGTGACGGACCGCCGCCTTCTCTTCGCCTCGCATTTCTTTGGGCTGATCAACCAACGTTTCAGCATATGGTTTGCGGGGAAAGCGCCGGACGACCAGCGCGAGCGATTCGAGTCGGTCACGTCCGGGGAGAGCCGTGTGTTCGGCGAGTTCTTGGAGATCAGATCCAAAGCCCCGCGCGGGCGCTGGTGGCGATCGATCGACCTGACGCTGCGGATTTACATGAGGCAGCCCGGGTCGCTTCGGGATATGATCGCCGCCGCAGAGGCATGCGGCGTCCTGGTCCACCCCATCTCACCACCCGGGACAACGACCGCGGAAACCTCGGGGATGGCGCCGAACGATGCGAGGGAAAGTTGGCTGAGGCACATCGCCGTGGTTGGGCGCCGCGGCGGCCGGCGGGTGTTTCAATGGCATGGCGTTTTGCTGGGCTTCGTCGCGGCGATGCTCCTCATGTCGTCGATTGCGATTATCGCGTCGCTCGCCATCGAGGGGAGGGTCAACCCGAACGCCATGTTCGTGGCCCTGTTCACGGCGCTGATGATCACCGGCATCCGGATCCGGGCGGGTAGGACGATGCCGGTGGAGAGATTGATGTCGCTGGACGAACCCGGTGCCGGGGCGAGCCCGGGCGGCGACAGCCTGCCGAAATCACGCTGGGTCCGGATGATCGAGATCGCGTTTGGCACGACGTTCACGTCGTCGGTGGCGACGAGGCTCATCGACTGCTCGGCGCTGGGCTTCTTGGGCTGCCTTGGATTCTTGGGCGCAATCCCGATTCCGGGATGGCACAGGTGCTATGCGCTGGTCGGTCTCTTTGGGTTCTTCGGGCTGCTCGGTGCCGCAGTTCTTGTCGAGATGATCCAGAGGCGTGGGGCGCGGGGGATGAAGGTCAGCGCCTCGTTCTGGAATCGCAGCGGCGGGGTCGGAAAGCCAAAAAACAAAGAAAGGCAAACGGGACCATGAGCCAGAAATACGAGTACAAGTTTGTGCGCATTGGTGAGGGGTGGCTGGAAGCAAAGAGTGGCGCCAGCGGTGAGTACCAGCAGGTGGTCTGCGACCATGCGGCCGACGGGTGGCGCCTCATTCAGGTATTTGCGCCTCCGTCGGGCCTCTACGGGGCCGCCAAATACTTCGAGGTCATTCTGGAGCGACAGTCAGAAAGCTAACCCGGACATTTCACAGCCTTGCGGGCTGTGAAGTGTCCGGGCTCTGGGAAAACCGCGCGATAGCAACAGGTTGGGATGGAGACGCGCGCTCCAAAACGCCATTTTTCGAAATCACAAACTGT
>JADLBR010000221.1 GCA_020847615.1 Verrucomicrobiia bacterium | reverse complement strand
CGGGCCCAGCTGTTTCCTCAATTCGGCGCGGGCGCGATAGAGGCGCATCTCCACGGCTTTGCGCGAGCAACCGGTGACGCGCGCGATTTCATCTTGCGGTAGGCCCTCGTACTCGGCCAGGACCACCGCGAGGCGGAGATCGTCGGGCAACCGCGATACCGCCGCGCGAACGGCGGTGGCCAATTCCCGTCGCTCGACCTCCGCATCGGGGCCGGGCCTCGTGTCGGGCGGATCGGGGATGCCCTCACCCTCGGCGGATCCGAGCCGCTCGGCCGGGTGGCGCGCGCGCCACCGGTTGTGGTTGCGCGCGAGATTGGCCGCGATCGTGAAGAGCCATGCCCGGAACGACGACCCGGCCCGAAAACGCCGCCGGGCCTCGTAGACCCGGACGAAGGCCTCCTGCGCCAGATCGGTCGCCACCTCGCTGTCACCCACCATCCGCGCCAGGAAGCGCGCCACGCTTTCCGCCCAGCGTTCCATCAGCTCATCGAGGGCGGAACCATCTCCCTCGGCGAGCCGGGCCATCGCCCATTCGTCATCCGGTCCTGCATCGATCGCCATGTCGTCTCCCCATGTGTGCCCGAATCCCCGCGTGAGGTTTTCGGGGGTATTGCGTGCATTGGCCGGGGCAGACCGAAGCATCGGTCATGCGATGGTCATGGCCCGGCCGCCCTCGCGGGACGATCAGCAGCGGAGGTGGAGGAGGATCAGGAAGCGATGGGTGCCGAAACCCGGGGGGTCGTGGCATGCCAGCGCATGGGAGGCGATGCCGTGGCCGGGGCGAGGTTGTGCCGCGATGCAGGGCGCGGCCATCCGGGCCCCCTCGGGCTCAAAGGCCGGGCCGTCGGCGGTGGTGACGGGTGACTTCTGGGGAAATAGGTCCTGGCTGCAGCCGCAATCGCAGTCGGGTGATGCCGGCGCGTGGTCATCCGCCGCCGCGTCGCCGCAGCACGCGTGCGCGGCGGTCGGTCGGCTGGCCGCACCCCACGCCTCCGCGTTGCAGCAGCACGACGGAATCGCGACGGCGGCGAGCAGGTATGCGCAGATGAGTGTCTTTAATGCCACTACGACAAAGGCTAATTCATCGTGCGGCGCGTGTCAAAGGCCCACCGGCTGCGCCCCCGGATGCGTGGCCGAGGGGGGAAACTGGCCGCGCGTCATCCGGGTCTAGCCCCGCCGTCGGCGCCCGAGGGCGACGCATCATTCATGTGAAAACTTCTGGTGGGTCGCGGAGTGCCTAAAGGCACCACTACGAACACTTCCGCGGCGTTGGGCTCGTAGTCTCGCCTTCAGGCGGCTTATGTGTAACGCGTTCTTGATTAAGCGCTTGCGGTGTGATTATCGGTGCCGCGAACTTTGAAGTTTCAGGTCAGCCCGGGAGCGGTCTCGGGACCGCGCCCGGGCTGCATCGCCAGGCCCGGTCAGCGCTTCCTGCAGGAGGTGCAGCACTTCTTGGAGACGCACGCCCGCATGAAGTACCTGCAATCGGGGCAGCGATATTCCGTCGTGCGGTACTGGCTCAGGGCGCCCTTCGTTCCCTTGAGGTTGACGCGGACCGGAATAAGGTCCGTCTTGCACTTGGGGCACTGGTAGGTCTTGCAGAATTCCTTGCACTCCCGTGCCGGCCGGCAATCGGGCGGGGGGCCGACGTCGAGCCAATTTCGCTTTGGGGTCACCGTATGCAGTTGTGGGCCAGCCTGTAGGCCCGAGACGCCAAACGCCGTCGCCGCGGCGAGGCAGAACCAGTGAGTGAGTTTCATGTGCGTGATTGCCCTTTCTGTTCTTGTCGGTCTTCTCTCGTATCCATGCGCGCCGCCCTATTGCGCCGGGGGGCGCAACAAAGTTGACGCGGGGGCGGTCACCCGACCGTCCTCTCGGGCCAATCTACCCCACTTTTTGGTTTTTCTCATGGATCCGCGCGACGATTTGTGGGCGGGACGGGCGCGCGACCCACGCGGGCATCTCCGCGCCGGGGTGTCCCGCGAGGCATCCCGAATGGACATGCGCCGGAATTGCGCTCAGGCCGCGATGGGTCGGCGGTAGGCGTCTATGGCGCGGCGCCAGTGGGGCGCGACATCGCGGAATGCGGCGGCCCAGATGCGGCGGTGCATGGCGATTGCGACCTGGGGGTCGCTGAGCAGGCTGCGGATCTCCTCGTCGGTCAATCCGGTGGGGCCGTCGTGGACGAGGCGGTCGGCGAGCGCCTGGAGGGTGTCGTCGTGGTCGGCCCCGCTGGCCTCCTGGAGCGACACGTGGACGCCATTGACGTAAGGGTCGATGATGGCGGCGGTCAGGCCGGTGAAAGCGGGGTCCGTGTGCAAGGGCAGGGGAGGTGGGGCGCTGGATTGCGCGTGCTCGACGTCCGCGAGTTCGGGCGGCGGCTCGGATTCTGCGGGCGTGAGCAACAGGCCCATGCGGCGCAGCCATCGGCCCGGGGCCGGTCGGCTCGTGAGGACCGAGAGCGGGATCGAGACCAGGAGACCGAGGAGCACCGGGCTCAGCCACCAGAAGTGACGGTGGCTGATCTCCCAGGCCAGCGCGCCCCACGCGATGGCCAGCAGCGTCTGGCCGCCGTGGGCGGCGGCCGCCTCGAGCCATCCGGTGCCTTCGCCCGCGCCGCGTTTCTGCGCCTTCCACTCGACGGAGCGCCCGAGGAACATGAAGAGGATGAACCGGCTGTGGAACAGCATCAGGATGGGCGCGACGAGGGTCGAGAGGAGAAACTCGATCCCGATGCCGACGCCGGCCCTGACGAGTCCGCCGAACTGGCGGGCGCGGGCGGAGTTGGTGGCGAGCAACAGCCACGCCAACAGCTTCGTGCCGACGAGCAGGACCAGGGTCAGGCCCAGCACGAGCAATCCGTGCTGGAGCAGGGAGAGGTGCACGAATTCCCCGACGAAACCCTGGGCCGGGAGGATCGTGGTGAGGCCACTCCATTTGTGGTTGAGCGACACCCACGTGCTGAGCGCGAGGAACGCGAGCCAGAGGGGCGAGGTCCAGTAGCCCATGATGCCCATGAAGAGGTGCAGCTTGTTGGCGGGGTGGAGGCCCTTGGAGAAGAGGAGCCACGTGTGCTGGAGGTTGCCCTGGCACCAGCGGCGGTCGCGCTTGGCGCTCTCGATGAGCGCCTGGGGTCCCTCCTCCCAGCTGCCCTCCAGTTCGTAGAGCAGCCACACCTCCCAGCCGGCCTTGCGCATCAGGGCCGCCTCCACGAAATCGTGGCTCAGGATCTTGCCGCCGAAGGGCTCGCGGCCCGGGAGGTCGGGGAGATCGCAGTATTCGATGAATGGCTCGAGGCGGATGACGGCGTTATGGCCCCAGTAGTTGCCGACGCCGCACTGCCAGAAATCGAGGCCGGCGCAGAACATGCGCCCGTAGAGCGCGTTGGAGAACTGCTGGACACGCCCGAAGAGCGACTCGCCGCCGAAGATGCGCGGGGCGGTCTGGAGGATGCCGATGCGCGGGTTGGCCTCCATGAGGCGGGTCATGCGGATGATGTCGGCGCCGGCCATGACGCTGTCGGCGTCGCAGACGATCATGTAGGTGTAGCGCCCGCCCCAGGTGCGGCAGAAGTCGGCGATGTTGCCGCTCTTCTTGTTCACGTTATCGCGGCGGTGCCGATAGAAGATCCGGCCGAAGCCCCCGACCTCGCGGCACAGGTGGACCCAGGCCATCTCCTCCTCGACCCAGCGGTCGGGGGTGCGGGTGTCGCTGAGCACGAAGAATTCAAAATTCGAGAGCTGGCCCTCGCGCTCGATCGATCGGTAGATGGCGCGGAGGCCGGCGAAGACGCGCGAGACGTTCTCGTTGTAGACGACGAAGAGGATGGCGGTCGTCGGGAGGGGAGCGCGGGAAGGCGCCGGTTCTGGGGGGGGCGCCCCGCCGCGTCGCTCGCGGGGGAGCAGCAGGAAGAAACCGAACAGCGCGTGGGTGAACCCGAGGCAGAGGACCGAGAACAGGACGCAGAAGAGGCCGAGCAGGAGCAGGCGCGGGCCGTTGTAGCCGATGCGCCAGAGGAAATCGGCCATGAGGACGCAGCCGATGGCCGAGAGCGCGGCGGCGGTGCCAAAAAACAGGAGGCAGCGCAAGGCCGGACGGCGGCGGAAGCGGGGGTGGGGAGCGGCGGAACTCTCCGGCGCACGGCAGGGGGCCGGGTCGGGTGGCTGGGCCGCCGGGGTGGCCAGCGCGCTGTCGTCGGGGGGGTTCACCAGATGAAGAGCACGAGGCCGGTGACGAGCGTGGCGACGAGGGTCCACGAGATCATCGCGCGGATGATGGGTGTCCGATTGAGCGATTCCCAGGTGTGGGATGCGCCGGTGACGATGGCCGAGAGTTCGATGGGGCGAGGCGTCATGGTGCGCTTCTGAAACTTGGGTCCGGCGTTGAGGTAGCTGCGGCGCATCTTCTCGACGAACTCGTCGGGCCAGGGCGGCTCGGCGAGGAAGTATCGCTCCCAGCGTCCGGGCATGTCCGCGAGCAGCAGGGCCAGGCGCCCGCGCCCGGCGATGCGCTCCTCGGGCAATTTGACCTCGAGCACCCGCTCGAACCATTCGGCGACGAGTTTGGCGGCGGCCTGCATGGCGAGGACCTGCGGCTCGCCGCCCGACTGGCGCTGGAGGCTGGCGGCGTTTTTGAGGACGCGATAGACGAGGCGGCTCAGCAGGAGCTTATTGCGGATGCGCAGGGCGGAGAAGTAGGCCTCGACGCGCGAGTAGGCCTCGTCCCAGCCATCGAGGCCGGCCTCCCAAGCCGGGTCGGCGGCGGGGACTAGAGCTGGGTCCGGTATGTCCATGTCTCGGACAGGTAATCCTCGCCGGACTTGAGGCAGCAGCGCAATTCGATGGGGCCGACCTGGGCCGGGGGCGTGTTGGTGGACGCGGGCCGCACCTCGAAGCTGGCGCGCCAGACGCCGTTGATGGGGTTGCGCTGCGTGCGGACGTTTTCGACGGCGACGGGCGCATCGTTGGCGACGGTGACGACCGCGTCGGGCGCCTTGTCGGGGGGGAGGCCGCGGAGGCGGGGGCCGTCGAACTCGACGATCATGAATCGGACGCCTGGGGCCCAGGGGTGGGTGCCGCTGCGGGTGGCGACCGACCAGCAGCCCGCGCCGGAGGGGTTATCCATCATGCCCCAGGTCTGGCGGTAGGCGTAGCGGAAGGGCTTGAGGGGTTCGGGTTTGACGTCGGGGATCCAGTAGACGACGAGGTTGTCGGCCAGTTCCTCCTGGGTGGGCAGTTCGACGAGGCGGACCTCGCCGGGGCCCCAGTCGCTGGTGGGTTCGACCCAGATGCTGGGGCGCTTGTGGTAGAGGGCCTCGAGGTCCTGATAGTTGTTGAAGTCGCGGTCGCGCTGGAGGAGGCCGAAGCCCTTGACGCCCCCGAGCTTGAACGAGTGGGTCTCGATGCGCGGGGGGTTGTTGGAGGCGGGGCGCCACATGCACTCGCCGCTCGCGGTCCTGATCGCGAGGCCATCGGAATCGTGCACCTCGGGCCGGTAGTCATCGAAGCGCTGGCGGGAGTTCTCGCCGAACCAGAACATGCTGCTGAAGGGCGACATGCCGACCAGTGCGTTCGCCTTTCTGAAAAACAGGGAGGCGCGCACGTCGACGGTCGTGGCATCGCCCGGCGCGAGGTCGAACTGGTAGGCCCCGGTCACGCTGTCGGACTCGAGGAGGGCGAACATCGTGATGGTCCGCTGGGCGCCCTCGGGTTTTCCGATCCAGAACTCCCTGAAGATGGGGAATTCTTCGGTGACGCCCGGCAGGGCGCAGTTCAGCGCGAGGCCGCGCGAGGAGAGGCCGTAGACGTTGCCCTTGCCCAGGGCGCGGAAATAGCTGGCGCCCTGGAAGACGATGGACTCGTCGAAAACCTCTGGGCTGTTGAGGGGGAAGTGGAGGCGGAAACCGGCGTAGCCGAGGGTGGCGGGGAGCCGCGCGGCCATGCCGCTGCGCTCGTAGGAGAAGAAGTCCTGGACGAACCGCAGGCGCTGGCAGTGGGTGCGGGTGAACTCGTTGATGTGCACGGGCTGGGTGAAGAGGTAGCCCAGGTGGAAGAGGTGCATGTGGAAGTTGAGCTTCTCGGACTTCCAGATCGCGCGCTCGGGGAGGAAGCGTATGGCCCGGTACTGGTCGTACTTGAGGGCGGCGAGGGTCTTCATGGCGGCGGCGTCCTCGCCGTGAGGCGTCTCGGGGCGATAGGGCTCTTGGGCGAGCCGTTGCGCGATCTCCTCGACGTGTGCCAGGTCGATCTTGACGCGCTTGATGGCGTCCTGCGAGTGGGCCGGGGTCGCCATGGCGGTGGCGATGCACGCGAGGATCACCATCGTGGAACCGGGGCCATGATCAGTCATAGACGGCATACGGGAGAATCGATGGTAGGGTGGGCGGGTAAGAAGTCAATGTGGCGGGAATCGGGTCGGCCGGCGGCGATGCGGCCGTCATTCTTGGGGCGCGATCGGGTTTGCGCGGGGTCGGCCCTGGCGAAGTCCGGCGGCCCGTCAGACCCGCTGGAGTTTGATCGGGTACGTCGCGTTGGAGTTCCACTGCGCGACATAGATGCTCCCCTCGTCGTCGAGCATCAGGCCGTGCGGGTACCGGAACAGCGTGCCGGAGGCCGACATCGGCCGGGGCGCGCCATCGGGGCCGGGAGCGGGCGGCGCCGCGCCGATGTTGGAGACGACGCGGTTGTCGCGATCGAGGACCGAGACGAAACCGTTCTCGGTGTCTGAGCCCTCGGGTTTCTTGGCGCCCTTGAGGTGGGGCACCACGATGTGCTCGCCGTGCGGGATCATGAAGCAAGGCATCGCGCCGGGGAGGTGGATCGCGTCGATGAATTCGCCCCCGAGGGTGAACCGCTTGATGCGGTGCTCCGAGCGGGAGGTGACCAGCAGGCAGGGCCTTGCGGGATCGCGCAGATCCACGTGAATCCCGTGGGCGCACCTGAGCCCGCCCGGGTCCCCGGCGCCGCCAAAGCAGCCGATGATCTTCCCGGCCCGGTCATGGCGCGTGACGTAGTTGAGGCCGTATCCATCCGTGACAAAGAAGGTCCCATCGGGGGCGACCGCCACGTGCGTCGGCTTGTATTGCTCGGCGCTCTGGTACCTGCCCGTTGATTCGGGCCAGTCCAGGGTCATAAGGACCTTGCCGTCGAGCGTGGTCTTGAACACCTGATGGCGGTTGTGGTCGGTGACGAAGAATCGTTCCTCGCCGTCCTCGATGAAGAGGGTGAGCCCGTGGGCGCCGGGCCAATCGGTGCCCCACTTGCCAAGCAGCCGGCCTGCCTTGTCGTAGATGACGACATTATTGGCCGTGTGGTTGGTCAGCAAAAAGATGCGCCCGTCGCGGGATTGCGCCATGCCGTGGCAGTCCTTGACCGGGGTGTCGGGTCCCAGCACGCCCCAGCCCGGAACGTGCCGGTATCGGTAGGCGCCCTGTCCGAGAACGGGCGCATCGTCCGCCCGGGCCATGCCCGGCAGGGAGGCAGCGGCCAGGGCCGCCGCGAGGGATTCGACGAAATCGCGCCGCGTGATGGGCTGGTCGGGCATGGGGGGGAACCTCGAAGGATTAGATTTGGGAACGTATCGGTCCAACTATTTAATGGATCTGGGCTTTGTCAATGCCGGCCGGCCGCCCCATGCTGTGCGCCATGAGTCGTCCGAATTTTTCGATCAGCCGGCGGGGATTTTTGCGGGCAGGGGCCGCGGCGGCCGCGGCGGCGGGCGTGCCCGGATGGTTCCTGGACGAGTGCGAGGGGCAGCCGACGGACGCGCCCTCGTCGTCGCCCAACGAGGGGCTCGGCATCGGGCTGGTGGGTTGCGGCGGGATGGGCACGGGCGACGCGAAGATGGCGGCCGCCCTGGGGTGCCGGATCGTGGCGGTCTGCGATGTGGATGCGGCGCATCTCGAGAAGGCCAAGGTGACGTTTCCCGGGGCGAAAGCGCACAAGGATTTCCGGAAACTGATGGCGCAGGCCGACGTGGACGCGGTGATCTGTGGCACGGTGGACCACTGGCACACGCTGGTCTCGATGGCGGCGGTGCGCGCCGGGAAGGACGTGTACTGCGAGAAACCGCTGACGCTGACGGTCGACGAGGGCAAGCGCCTGGT
>JADLBR010000220.1 GCA_020847615.1 Verrucomicrobiia bacterium | reverse complement strand
TCTCCTCGACCCCGGGGTTGCACATCACCGGGATCCCGAGCGCCGCGGCGGGGATCTCGGGCATCGGGATCTCGCCGCGCTCCCACGCCGTCAGCGCGGTGCCCGACCGCAGCCAGATCGCGACGATTCGATCCGGGTGCATCGTCTGCATCAGGCTCGCCCAGAAACCGCCCCCCGAATGCCCCCACAGGCACCATGGCACGCGCTCCAATTCCGGATGTCCCGATTTGGCCGCGAGGTCGCGCAGCGCATCGAGGAACACCTTGCCGGAACCATTCCGCGGATCGCACCAGAGGCGGCAGTTCTCCTTCTCCTTCTGGTGATAGGATGGCCCGAGCAGGGCGCAGTCCCACTTCTTGGCCAGCGCCTGCCAGTGCAGGTCGTATGCCGCCGTCGCGCCACCCTTGCAGGCCCCCTCGCCGCAGCCGTGCTGATGCACGATGAGCCCGCGCAATGGCGCGGCACCACCGGGCACCCAGAGCGCGTGCGTCACACCGATCTGCAGCTCGTTCGTCTGGGATGACGGCGGGTACTCGGCGGTGAAATATTGGCCTGCGGCATGGCCCGGGGTCGCGGGGCATGCCGCGGCGATAATGGCCAGCATGGTTGCGGTGCAAGTCTTCATCTCAATAAGGAACAAGGGTTCGGCACTCTACCGCGCCCGGCCCCGCGCGTCGAGAGGGGCTCCCGTTCGTAGTGCAAGGGCCTTCGGTCGCCGGGTCGTCGGAACGCCTGAAGGCGTCACTACGAGCCCTTCTCCCCGCTCGTTACGAATCCTCCTCCCGCTCGTAGTGCCGCGTTCACGCGGCAGCCCACGATGGCCCTGGCTCTTGCGGGTCGATCGCAAACGGTCTGGGCAACCGCCTCGCTCCCACGGCCATCGGCCGGCGCGTTCCGCTACCGGCCTTCATCACCGCCGCGAAGGTCCCCTCCCTTTTCTCGCGAGTGCTGATACCCGTGCTCCAGCTGCAGCCACATAATCGTGCCCCAGAGCAACCCGCCGATGGCGAAGGCCGGGATGGCCATGGGCGCCAGTTTCCCGAAGCTCGGACCTGATCCCATCACGAGTGGGAAGACGATGCTGAACGCGACGCCCGTCAGCAGTCCCCAGCCCAGGCAGCCGTACACGATGATGTAATGAACAGGCCCCTTCTCTCGCGTCTGTTCCCATTTGGCGAATCTCGCCTCACGAGTCCCGGATCCGATTGCCCTTTCGTGGTCTTCTCTCATGGTGCCCTCCTTCCTTATCTGAGTCTTTAACGCGGAACCAGGCATGTGCCTGCGACGCGATCCTGCAGGCCGCGCCCGCGCAACGCAACGGACACGGCAGATAGTGCGGCGACGGCGGTGGACAGCGCGTATCCCACGACGCTCGGGTCCCCATCCACCGCCGCGATCCCCATCCAGAGGAATGGGAACACGAGAAACGGTCCCCACGCGACCAGGCTCCGGCAAAGGACCCGCAATCGGGAGGCGGGCAACCCATCGGCGCGGACGACCGCCACGCCGCAGACCAGCATCGCGAGCCCGGACCGGAACAGCGCCGCCGCCACGAGCGCCGGAATGGCGACGAATATGTAATGGACGACGACACCGACGGCCAGCGGGAACCACGGCTCGCGCCGGATCTTGGCCTCCTCGGCCCGCCTCTCGGGCGACCGAAGGACCTTGCCGACGGTGGCCGCGGCATCGGCAATCGCTCGCCCGTCGGGCTCGGGATGCGCGACGAGGCTCTGCTCGCAGAATTCGCGTTCCGTTCCGGTGATCATCCGATTTGCGTAGAAGCTTTGCCAGATGGCTGGGTTGGTGATCGCGTGACGGTAATGGGAGGCAATGTAGATCTCGAGCGACCGGTCGTCCACGCGGGCCTCCGACTTCGGCAGCAGCCCCATGCGCGCGACCCGGCGATGGTTCAGCAGTTCGACCAGTTCCGAGATCGCGGGCTGACTGCGCCAGAAGTGTTCCATCAACCGATCCATGAACAGCCCAAAAACCGTGAGCAGGATCGGCAGCACGACGCAACCCGCCACCAGCGCCGCACGCCGACGCCGCGTGACGCATGCGACGTGATGCAGCAGTGGCTTGAGGTTGGCGACGACCGCCTCGGCAGATTCCAGTGTGGGCATGGTCTCCAGAAACCGGCGCGCGTGAAGCGGGATCGGCACGCGCACATCGGGCCCGCCGCCGAGCGCCGCGCGCGCCACACCCTCGAGAAACGTTGACGGTGGCACGGCGAGAGACGCCTCGGACCCTGGCGCCTGAAAATCCAGCAACTTGGCGCGGCCATCCGCGGTGATCCAGACCCGGTCCAACCCGAGGGCGCGGGGAACGGTGCCGTCCCTCTCCGCGGCGGCGATCTCGTTGGCGAGATCCAGCAACCAGTAGCGCGCGTGTTCCCAGGGCTGTGGTGTGCCAATGAGCGCACCGAGGGGTTTGCCGCCGGGCGCCTCGTAGGCGTCCCAATTCTCGGCCTCGGATCGGCGGCCGCTGATCCAGCGCAGGCGCCCAACGCGACCGATGGCCTTGAGCCGGTCGTCGACGGGCGGGGTCCCCGGCGGCACCACGTGTAGCCATACCTTGCGCAGGAGCCGGGCGTCATAGCCCAGCCGCCAATCGCCGGGGCCGGACGCCGTCAACGCACCGAGCACGTGGTACGGACCCACGGTCGGCAATGCGTCCGTGGCCATCGCGCCGTCATCCTCTTGGACCAGCGGCACCCGCGCCTCGCGCGCTGGCTTTCGCACCACGCGGGTGCCCGTGGCCAAATCGTGTGCCGCCGCGAATCCGTTGTGCCGCCGCACCGTGCAGAACAGCAAACCCTGCGCGATGTAGTAGGCCGACCCGATCCCCAACAACTGCGGGAGCGCACCGGGATCCAGGAATCGGCCAGGATCAAACCCCGATAGCACCAGGACCGCCAGATAGGGCGCGCCGCAGAAGAGCGCGGCCCGCGCGAAGGCGCGCGCCAGACCGGGCACGTTCCGGTCGGGCCCCGTCACCCGCAGGCCACAGATCCATTTGCCGAGGCTCGCGCCCGCCAACCCCTCGGGCACCGCGTAGTACGCCATCATCAGGAGGGCGCCGAGAATATACAGGCCCACACGCGCCGCCATCGCCGACGGCTCCAGGTGCTGATACGAGAACCCCAGCGAGAAATTCAGCGACACATCTGGGCCGAGCCAGCCGGAGAACGACGACTCCGCATCCTGCTGCGGTCCCGCGACCCATTGCAGTCCGGATAGTACCACGGCCGCGATGCCGATCGCGCTCGAGATGAATGACGATGCCCCCAGATCGAGCAGCCCCGCCAGAAATCGCAACCCCACCGTCGCCGGGCTCGGCGCGGTGGAGGCGTAGGGCAGCAGCGCCGCGCGCAGTCCGGCGTAATCCTGGAAGCGCGCGTCGGGATTCTTCTCGAGGCACCGCAGCACCGTTTGGCAAAGCCTTCTCGGCAGGGCCGCCCGCTGCCTCGCGGGCGACTCCGCGGGCTTCTCCAGCACGGTCGCGAGCAATTGCACCGTGTGCGCCGCCTCGAAGGGCATCTTGCCGGTCAACAGGTAATACAGGGTCACGCCCACCGAGTAGATATCCGAGCGCACGGTCAGCACGTCCCCCCGCAATTGCTCCGGGGCGGAGACGGCCGGTGTGCCGAGGTAGGCCCCCTCGACGGTGAGGTTCGACTCCGTCCGCACCGCGGTGGAGATCGATAACCCGAAGTCGCCCACCTTGATCTGGCCCTCGGCGTCCACGAAACAGTTCGAGGGCTTGATGTCCCGGTGGAGGACGCCGATGCGCTGCGCGGCCTCGAGTCCCTCGATCGCCTGTAACACCGCATCCACCGCCTCGGCCACCGGCAATGGGCCCCGTTCGGCGATCCGCTCCTGCAGCGTCCCGCCCGGCACCAACTCCATCGAGATGACGGGCGTGCCGCCGATCTCCTCGGTCCCAAACACGTAGACACTATTGGGGTGGTTGATCGAGGCCGCCAAACGCCCCTCGCGGAAGAACCGCTGCCGGGCATCAGGAGAGTCGAGCGCGTGGCTCAGCACTTTCAGCGCCACCCGCCTGCCATTGTCCAGATCCTCCGCCTCGAACACCGCGCCCATGCCGCCCTGCCCCAGGCGCCGCAGGATCCGATAATGGCCAAACGGTTCGCCCGCCTCCGGGAAACCCGTGCCTTGAGAATCCCTCGCGGGCGATGGGGCTGGATCCCCACCATCCTCCGTGCCCAGCGCCAGCCGCAACATGCACCGGGGGCAGCGTTCCGCCGACGTGTCGGCGGGCAACGCCCCGCCGCAGGTGGGGCAGCGGCGCTCGGCCGGGGTCACCGTATGTTCCACGCGCATGGTCGCATCTCCTTCTACCCCCTCTTAGAAATCCGGGGCAAAAGGTAACGCCCATCAGGGCCCAAAAATCGAAAAAAGATGCCGGATCTCGCCGTCGATGTCCTCCGGCGCGGCCACCGTTTGGCCGATCTCCTCGCGCAGCAACTCGCGGTAACGACCGCGGAGGCGCCGCACCGCCATCTTTACCGCGGGCACGGTCAGGCCCAGGCGGGCGGCGATCTCAGCGTGCGGCGACGCTTCCTCCTCCCGGGCCAGCCAACCCTCGAGATGCTCGAACAGGGCCGCCCGGCCGCTGGCCACGTACTCGTCCCGCAACCGCGACCGGACCCGCTCCAATAGCGTCAGTGCCCACTGGCGATCAAATAGGAGATCGGGTGACTGATCGTGCGACATCTCCGCCGCCAGGCGCGACTCCGCCGAGCCCTGGTCGATCGAGACGATCGCCCGAAAACCCCCGCGCTTCTGCGCGTGCTGTCGGCCCCACTCATCCGCCATGAACCGCTTCATCGCCACCAGCAGGAACGCGCGGAACTTCCCCTTCTCCTGCCGGGCGTCGGCCACATAATTCTTCTCCAGTAGGCGGGCAAAGAATGCCTGCGTCAGGTCCTGCGCCTCCTCCGGCGCGTGCCCCCGCCGCCGCGCGTAGGCGTAGAGCGGGTACCAGTATGCACCGCACAATTCGGCCAGCGCCACATCCGACGCGCGCGAATCGTCCCCGCCGGCGCGCGCCACGACGCTCCACCGCGTGGTGACAAAGCGCCCCGCGGCGCTGGTCTCGGGGGAGGGCATCATCGCCGCAACAATCTGGCGGAACCGGCCACCTCAAAATTTTGCGTACAGTTCGCCCACTGCGGTGAGTTCCCCCTTGGCATCGAAGAGCGCGGAGGGACCCAGGGGGCCGCTGTCGGGGTCGGCGGCGAACCAGGCGAAGCGCTCCACATACTTGAGGCGCTTGAGTTCCTTGAGCGCTTCTTTAAGGAATGCTTCGACGGATTCGGGGGAGTGACGATTTTGCTCGCGCGACTTCGCCTGCCAGTCGGCCACCGCGAATTCCGTGATCCAGATGGGCCGATCGTATAGATCGTGAACCTTCTCGAGGTGCCGGACGAGGGAAGGGGCGCTGGGGCCTCCGTACCAGTGCACGCAGATGAAATCGACGCGCAGCGAGCGCGCCTCGGCGCCTTTCATGAACTCGGTCATCCAGGCGTTATCCGCGTGCACGGTGGCCGGGCTGCCGAGACGCAACCTCGTCTTCTCCAGCAAGGGCCACATCTTGAGGGCTGTCTCCACGGTCATGTCGGCCTGGTCTTTTCCGTCGGGCTCATTGAACCCGAGGAGGCTCTTGTGGCTTCCCGCCTTCTGCAGCGCCGCCAACCGCTCGCACGTGGCCCCGGGATTCCCGCGATCCCCCCAGATCATCGGGACGAACTCCACGCCCGCGGGCACGTCCTCGGGGCCATCCGCCGTCCACGAGTAGGTCCAGCGGACGCGGAGCGCCTCGACGCGCCGCTTCCAGTCGGGGTACTTCTGCGCGGCCATGGCCACTCCCTTCGCTTCCGGCGGGTCCTTCGCGAGCGCTTCGCCCGGCGGCAGGAACCACAGCGCTATGGCCATCAACAACACGGCCCGGAATGGGGAGATCGCGATCATGACGTCAGAGCTTACGATCGCAATCGCCCCGGTCAAATCCCCCGATCGCATGTCCCGAATGGACTCGAAAATCGCGCATCGCATCCCGTAGCCGAACGCGTGAGCGTTTTGCCGCCAACGCCTCGCGGTTTCGCGCGGATCCGCCGCGACGGTCGCCCCGGCCCTTCGGTGTTGACAAGCCGCATCCCGGCTGCCATCAATGTCCCGGAACTGATATATCAGTATATGGCAGGGGCAAGAACCATGGATTCCCGAAGGACGAAATTCCCGCGATGGCCGGGGCCGGGCTTTACCCGACACGCGGCTGCCGCGCTTTTCCTCGCGTGCGGCCTTTCCCTGGCGGCGTCGCCCTGGCCCGATCCGGTGGCGAACGACGTCCTGCCCTATGAGGTCGCGGGGCTCACGCACGGGCCGATGCTGGGGCGGCCGGCGGCGACCTCGATGCGGGTGTGGGTGCGGACGGCACAGCCGACGCGGTTTGAGGTCGTCTACGGCACGGCGATTCCGATCAACGGGGCGTCCCCCGCGGTCGCCGGCGAGACGACCGCCGCGCGCGACAACACCGGCGCCGTCGACCTGGCGGGCCTGGCGCCCGACATGCGCTATTTCTACGGGGTTCGGATCGCGGGGCAACTCGCCGACACGCGGCCCGAATTCCACGGCCCGTGGCCATCGTTCCGGACGCTGCCGGACGAGAAGAGCTGCGCCGACCCGAAGCACAACCCGCGCGGGCTATTCAACGTGTGCTTCGCGATCGGCCATTGCGCCTCGCAGGAGCCCGCGACGATCAGCGGCGGGCACTACGCCAGCCCGCCGGCCTACGACACCCTCCGGCGCGAGCACGGCGAGGAGGCGATGTTCGCGATCGTCAATGGCGACATCATCTACGAGGAACTCCGCGACGGCACGGCCGACGGCGTTCGCGCGAATTACAGATTGTATTACAGCCGGGGCCGCTCGTTCGCGTCTCTCTTCCGCGGGATGCCGGGCCTTTTCACCTTCGACGACCACGACGTGGGGTGGGACATCCATGGCTGCGGCGAGGTGGGGCTCGGCGAAGGGCCGCACCTGATCCGCGACATCGGGCTCGCGGCGTATCAGGAGTACGCGGGCTGGGCGAATTTCACCGGGCCGCAGAGTGGGGCGGTGCGCATCGGCCGGGCCGAGGTGAAGGCGGGCGACGACATCCTCTTTGACGCGGGCGCGGATTTCTCCGGCCTGCGTCCCGAGACGGTCAGCACGATCCACGTGGAGCCGTACACGAGGGATGCCAAGTCGCACAAGCGCGCCGATGCGCCGCCCAACGCCGGGGTGTACGGGCTGGCCGAGATCGTGGACCGCCAGCGGCTGCGCGTCCGCCCCGCGCTCAAAAGGGACGCGGTCGTCGATTACAGCATCGGGACGCACCACTACTACGATTGGAAGGTCGCCAACTGCCATTTCTTCGCGCTGGACACGCGCGGCGAGCGCACGCGCTACAACGCGAAGGATCGCACGGACGCGAAGACCTTCATCCTCGGGGAGGCGCAGCGCCGCTGGCTGCTGGAGGGCGTGAAGGACACGGACGCCCAGTTCATCTTCCTGATATCGCCCGACCCGTGGGTGATCTACCACACCGCAGCGCACGTGAGCACGAAGCCCGGGGCGGACCGCGACGATAAGGGCGACGGCTTTCCGTCCTTCATCCACGAGCGCGAGCAGTTGATCGAGGCCCTCGACGCGCTGGGCAAGCCGGTCCTCATATTCACCGGCGACGTCCACCACTCGGCGTCCGTGCGCGTGACCCACAACGTGTGGGAGATGATGTGCGGCCCGCTCAGCTCGACGGGCCACCCGCTCGGCACGCTGGGCAATCCGCCGCTCGGCGGCACGTGGGACAGCCAGGGCCGCCAGGTCCAGATCCGCTGGCTCTCGGCCTTCCCGAACAACATGCCGTACCAGCGCATCCGCAACGCGTATTATGGCATCGTGCAGGTCAACAACGTCGCCAGGGTCGGGAAACCGGATGGGCCTGGCGATCAGTGGGTCGCGTACGGCGAGCCGCAGGTCATCGTCCGCTGGCACGATGCCTACACCGGTAAACTGGCCTACGCCGAAACCGTCAGCACGATGGATGCGAGGAAACCATGAGAATCACGCGCTGCGAGACCTATCTCGTCGAGGGGATCAAGTACAACTGGACCCTTTTCAAGGTCGAGACCGATGCCGGCATCCACGGCTGGGGCGAGGCGACGAACTGGCCCGGTTCGCCGCTGGTCGAGGCGGCGTGCCGCCACGTCGGGGACTTCATCGTGGGCCAGGACGCCCGCCGCATCGACTACCTCTGGACCAAGGTGTACCGCGACATGAACTGGCTCGGCCAGGCCGGCCCGCTGCTCTCGGCGATCAGCGCGATGGACATCGCCCTCTGGGACATCCGGGGCAAGGCGCTGGGCGCGCCGGTGTACGACCTGCTGGGCGGCGCCTACCGGAAGAAGATCCAGCTGTATGCCAACTACTGGTTCATCAGCGGCGGGCACACGCCGGAGGAATACGCGCGGCAGGCGCGGGAAACCGCGGCCCAGGGATTCACGGCGCTGAAATTCGATCCCTTTGCGCACGTCAGCTACTGGTATGGCGACGACCTGAGCGACACCAACGGCCTGACCGAAAAGCAGAAACAGCTGGCGCTCGATGTCGTCCGGGCGGTGGCCGAGGCGGCCGGACCAGAGGTCGCCATCGCCATCGAGACCCACGCCTTCCTCAACGGTCCCACCGCGGTCGAGATGGCGCATCGGCTCGCCGCGCTGCGCTTCAACTGCATGTGGTACGAGGAGCCGGCCCTGCCCGAATTCCCCGACGCCATCGCCGATATCCGGCGCAAGATCCCCCTTCCGGTGTGCGTCGGCGAGCGCCTGCACAGCCGATTCATGTTGCGGGGCATTTTGGATCGGCAGGCCGCCGACGTCGTCATGCCCGACATCACGCGCTGCGGCGGCATCAGCGAGATGCGAAAAATGGCCAACCTCGCGGAGACCTACAACGTCCCCATCGCGCCGCACAACCCCAACGGCCCGCTCTCGACGATCGCCTCCGCCCACGCGATGGCGACCGTGCCGAACTTCTTCCGCCAGGAGTTCATGCTCAAGGACGTACCCTGGCGCGACGGCTGCCTCTCCCACCCGCTGCCGATCGAGAACGGGTTCTTCGTCTTGCCGGATCGCCCCGGCCTCGGCTTCGACGTGGACGAGGCGGTCCTCAAGGCCCACCCGGGCGTGCGGGTGCCGCCGAAGGATCGGGCGTTCTATACCTAGTCGTCCTCGCGCGATGAAAAAGGTCATCTGGACCAATCAGGTGGGGGAGGACGTGCTCGCGCCGCTCGCGGGCATCGCCGAGGTCTTCATGGGGCCCGGCGGGGGCGACCTCATGCCCCGAGCGGAAGTCCTGCGCCTGGCGGCCGATGCCGACGCCATCGTGAATCAGGCCGAACTGCGCGTGGACGCCGAGCTGCTCGACGCCGCGCCGCGGCTCAAGATCGTCGCCAGCGTCGCGCTCGGCACCGACAACATGGATCTTGATCTGATGACGCGCCGCGGGGTCTGGGCCACCAATGCGGCGGACGCGTTTGTCGATGCCACCGCGGATTTCACGCTGGGGCTATTGCTGGGCGTCGCTCGCCGCATCCACGAGGCCGATGCCTACGTGCGCTCGGGCCGATGGCAAGGGTTCCAGCCGGGGATCTGGGACGGGATGCTCCTGTCCGGCAAGACCCTCGGCATCGTCGGTCTCGGCAAGATCGGCCGCGCCGTCGCGCAGCGCGCCCGCGCGTTCGGCATGAGCGTCCTCGGTCACAGCCGCAGCGCCTGCGCCGATGGCAGCGGCACGCCGTTGGAGGATCTGCTCGCGCGATCGGATGTCATCTCCATCCATGTCCCGCTCACGTCCGAGACGCGGCAGTTCATCGGGGCGCGCGAGTTCGCCCTCATGAAGCGCGGCGCCCTATTCCTGAACACCTCGCGCGGCAGCGTCGTGGACGAGGGCGCGCTGGTGGCGGCCCTCCAGAACGGCCACCTGGGCGGCGCAGGGCTGGATGTTTTCGCGAAGGAGCCCGAGGTGCCCGCCGCACTGCGCCAGATGCCCAATGTCCTGCTCGCCCCACACGTCGGCGGCGGCACCCGCGAGAGCCGCCTCGCCGCCCGGAAACTCTGCGCCGAAAACGTCGCCCTCGTCCTCCAGGGCCGCGAGCCGACCTCGCCCGTCAAATAAGAAGATCCATGCCAACAACCCAGAGTCCTCGAAAAGTGCAGGCGCTGGCAGCCGTTCTCGTGATGGCAACGCCTTGCCTGGCCGCTGGCGCACCCGAAGCCCGGCGGCCGAACATCATCGTCATGTTGATCGACGACCTTGGCTATGGCGATGTTGGCGCCTTCGGATGCCCCGACATCCCGACGCCGCACATCGACGCCCTGGCGCGCGATGGGGTGCGGTGCCTTAACGGCTACACGCTGATGCCGGTGTGCAGCCCCAGCCGCGCCGGGCTGATGACGGGGCTCTATCCGCAACGATTCCGGGTCAACGGCAACCTCAACCGCGGTGAACCGATTCCCGCCGATCATCCGACGTTGGCTGAATGTTTGCGCGATGCAGGCTATATCACCGGCATGGTTGGCCGCTGGGACTTGGGCGATGCGCGGCAAGGGCCGTTGGATCGCGGGTTCTGTGAAGTTGCCAGGCGCCCGCCAGGAAAACCCAGAGTCCCGGGCAGCCCGACCTATCTCGGCAAGGATGGAACGTACTGGACCGAGATTCAAGGTGGCGAAGTGGCGGATTTCATCGAACGGCATCAGCAGGAACGATTCTTCCTCTACTTCGCGCCGCTCGCCGTGCATTCACCAGTGGAGGATGTGCCGGCGAAGTATCTGGAGCGCGTTCCGGCTTCGATAGGCGGCCCGAGGAAATATTTGGCCGGCACGCTCATCGCGCTGGACGACGCTATTGGGAAATGCCTCACGCAATTGCGGGAGTCCGGTCTCGAAAACAACACGTTGATCTTCCTCGTCGGCGACAATGGCGGCTGGGAGCGCGATGGAGCCCGAAACGACCCATGGCGCGGCGGCAAGGCCACCAACTGGAACGGCGCGGTCCATGAAGCCTACATCGCCCGCTGGACTGGCACGCTTCCGGCGGGGAAGGAATTCGCCGGCCTCCTCTCGACGTTGGACATCTACGCGACGGCTGCGGTCGCCGCCGGGGCGAAGCGCGCGGCGAATTTGGATGGCGTGGATATTCTCCCGTATCTGCTCGGTCAAAAGACCGGCGACCCGCACGAGGCGTTGTTCTGGCGATGGCTCGATTTTCCGCAGGACCCGCTCCGTGCGGTGCGCTCGGGGCCGTGGCGTCTGCGGCTTGGCAAGACCGACCAACTCTACAACCTCGCAGACGATCCCGGCGAGACGAAGGATCTCGCATCGGAGAATCCCGAAATGATCGCGTCGCTTAAGGCGATGTTCAGTCGTTGGGAACAAAGTCTTCCGCCGCCCATCGCCGGCGCCAAACGCAACGCCAAACCGCAATCCGGTCCTCCGTCCGGCCGCGGCTGGGCAATTGGCACCAGAGAACATCCCGGGCCATGAACTCCGCCGAACGGGTCCACGCCGCCCTCAAGCTCGGCGTCCTCACCGCCTTGCTGCTCGCGCCGCTGGCCGCGGCGCACGCGCAGACCTGGTATGTCTCCCCCGGGGGATCCGACACGAACTCAGGGCTCACCACGGCGTTGCCGGTGCGCAGCATCCCCCACGCGATCGCGCAGTCCACTCGATCGCTCGGCCCGGGGCCGCTCTCGGAACCCGCGAACATCATCCTGATGGATGGTCTTCACGTTTTGGATGGGTCCGTGAATCTCACCCTCAGCAACGCATGGCCCCTGGTGATCAGGGCGGCGCCGGGGGCGAAACCCGTGGTCACCGGAGCCCGTCGGCTGGGGGGCTGGATCGCGGGCGAGGTGCCCTCCACCGGGGCCCCCTGCCTGGTGACCGAGCTGCCCGAGGTGCGCAGCGGTGCCTGGTATTTCCGACAACTGTTCGTCAACGGGCGCCGGGCGCAGCGGCCGCGTTTCCCGCGCGAGGGCTACAGCCGGGTGGAGCAGCTCATCCCCTCCGAGGAGGGGCGCATCCTCTCCACCGCCTACAAGGATCGCTTCGTCTTCCGCGAGGGCGATATCCGGGCCTGGGCGAATCAGGGCGACGTGAATGCCATGGTGCTGCACTACTGGCAGCACGCCTGGCTCCCGCTCACCAACGTCGACCTGTCAGCCCGCACGGCGTATTTCAAGTGGGGCGCGTTCATGCCCCTGGTGCATTCCCATCCCTCACACGGCGTGGCGGATTGGATCAAGCAGGAGACTCCGTACCCCCACCAGACCTGGTACCTCGGCGCCTCCTACTACATGGACAACGTGTTCGAGGAGTTGCGCGAGCCGGGCCAGTGGTACCTCGACCGACCGAACGGCAAACTCTACTACATCCCTCTCCCCGGAGAGAGCGCCGCTTCCCTCGATGCCTGGGCGCCCCGCCTCACCAATTACTTCAGTTTTCAGGGGGACTGGCGCAAAGGCGCCTTCCTGACGGGCCTCGCCATCGAAGGGATCACCTTCCGCCATTCCGAAATCGACCATCAGGCGCATCGCGGCACCGGGAATTGGTGGGGCAACTACGGCCCCGGCCTGCTCATTTTCTCCGGCACCCGAAAGGTCGCCGTGCGGGATTGCGTCTTCGAGGGCTTGGGCGAATGCGCCATCGACCTCGCCTACGGGAACGCGGAGGTGGAAATCAGCGGCAACCGCTTCCGCGACCTGGGCAGCGGCGCCATCAAGGCGGTCGGCACCTGGCGTGAGAAAACCCCCGAGGAGAACGAGCGCGGGCGCCTCACGCGGCTCCGGGTGACCGACAACGACATCTCGGGCTACGGCCGGGTGTTCCCCGGTTCGGTGGCGCTCATCGTGGAAATGGCCGCACGCTCGGTGCTCGCCCACAACCGCATCCACGATGGACACATGACCGCCATCAACTGCGGCGGCGGCTCGACGGGCGACGAAGGCGTCTTCCGCGCGTTCGATACCCTCATCGCCAATAACCACATCCACGACATCGGCCAGGCGTCGATGCCCTGCTCCAACGACCTGGGGGGCATCTACGTCCACGGCAACATGATCGGCTGCGTGATCCGCGGCAACGTGGTGAGCAACGTGCAATGCAGTGTGTATGGCGGCAACGGCATCTACATCGACGATTGCGCCTCCTACCTTCGCATCGAGGACAACCTGGTGCGCGATACCATGGATGCCTTCAACATCAAGGGGCGACGCAGCCAGATCCGGAACAATATCCTCGGCCCCTGCGGGCGCAGCCTGGCGCGCCGCGCCTCGGGCAAGCCTTACGAGAACGACATGGCCCACATCGAGGGCAACCTGCTCATCACCACCAACGGCGCGCTCTTCCATTTCCAAACGGGCACCGCGCCCACCAACACGGGGTTTTTCCCGCGGGGGAATCTCATCGCCAGCACCACCCGCCACCTGGAGGTCGGCGTCGATGGTAGCTACGGCGCGCATGACAGCATGATCCCTTACGGCGAATGGTGCGCCAGCACCGGGAATGGGTCCAACGACACCGTGCTGCCCGGACCCTTCCCGGGCCCCGAGGGCTGGCCGGTGGCGATCACGCCGGGCTCCATCTACACCCGTCACGGCATGCGGCCCTGCTCGTTTGAGACCGTCGGCCCCCGGCCCCGAGAGCAACGGGCGACGGTGCC
>JADLBR010000219.1 GCA_020847615.1 Verrucomicrobiia bacterium | reverse complement strand
TAGGTCCACGTGGCCCAGCCGAAGATTCGCCATCGAAAGCTCGAAGGTCTCGAGAAACCCCTTCGGGTCCTCGCAGGGAAAGACCTTCGTCTGGACGATGATCTCGTCCCTGGGGAGCGTCGGCAGGATGCGCCCGAGCTGGATCTCCGACGTCCCGTAGCCCCGCGCGGTCTCGATGTGGTTGATGCCCAGCTCCAGCGCCCGCCGCACCGTGCGCTCGAGGTTCTCCTGGTTGTCCGCAGGGATCGTCTCGGGCGGGTCGTCCTTCCACGAGTGCTGGTAGCGCATGCCCCCGCAGGTCAGGACCGGCATATCCAGTCCCGTGCGCCCGAATCGACGATACCGCATGGCCATACAAATCCTCCGGCGGTGCTTTACGGGATCGGCAAGGCGCCGGTCAAGCCCCTCCCCTCGGGTGCAGGAACCCCGGCGCCACGCCAAACACGCGGGCGAAGGCCCGGGAGAAGTTGCAGGGTTCGCTGAAGCCGAGTTCCACGGCCACCGCCTTGACGGTTGCACCCTCCTGGAGCATCTCGGCCGCACGATTCATCCGGAGGTGCTGCAGATACTGGAATGGGCTCTCGCGGCCAAACCGCTGAAACAGCCTGCACATGTAGGCCAAGTCCACGTGGCAAGCGGTGGCCACCTCGCGCAGCGTCCGCACCTCGCGGTGGTGCTCCTCGATATGCCTGCGGCAGCGCTCGTACGTCGCCCGCGCCGGCGCCTCTGTCGAACCCCGCGGAGCCGCGTCCCTCGACAGTTTCAGGATCAGGTATTGCGCGGCGACCGCGCACAGCCTCGCCCGCCGCGCGTGGTCGCCGAGCCCCAGACGGATCAATTCTTCAAAAATGTCCTGCACCTGCTCGGCGTGGGCCGCCCTTAGCACCGCCCCGGGCACCAGCTCGGCCTCCTGGAGCAGCCCCGCCGCCCCATCGCCCGCCAGCCCGACGAAGTACTTGACCGGCGGCGTGCGCGGGTCGGCGCTGATCCGGTGTGGCACATGCGGCCCGTAGATGAAAACGACCCCCCTCGCCAGATCGTGGTCCCTCCCCCCCATCTCCAGGCGCCCCGCCCCGCGCGCCACAAACTCTATCACCGGGCACCGAAAACCCGCCCGGTCGATCAGGTAGTCGGGGCGGCAATGCTCGACACCCCCGCTCAGCACCGCCACACCGCGCGCCCCCCCGGCCCCCAGCCCCAGGAAAAAACGCCGCGCCTGCGAGATCTGCGAGCTGAAATACCTCGGCTCGCGAGCCTCGCGCTTTCGGGTGATGCGTCCCAAGATGGCCTCCGGCGCTAGGCTCGCCACGGCGCACCCAAAGTCAATTCCTGATACCCCGGCCACGGACCCCCGCGACGCGCCATCCCGCGCCATTTCGGGTATTCCATTGCGCGGACCCAACGCGCATAATTCGGCTCTACGATGAAAACGCTCGCCGCCGCCGTCCTCCCGTGTCTCCTCTGCGCGATCGGGTCCGCCGCCGCGCCAACGGGCGCACCCGCCCCGCGCAAACTCAATGTCCTTTTCCTCTTCGCCGATGACCAGCGCGCCGACACGATCGCCGCGCTCGGCAATCCGGTCATCCGCACGCCGGGCCTCGACCGCCTGGCCCGCAACGGCATCGCCTTCAGCCGCGCCTACATGCAGGGCGGCCTGCAGGGCGCGACGTGCGTCCCATCCCGGGCGATGCTCCTCTCGGGCCAGTCCCTTTTCCGCATCGACGAGAAACTGATGCGGGACGAGACGTGGCCCGCGGCGTTCGGTCGCGCCGGCTACACGACGTTCATGAGCGGCAAATGGCACAACGGCGCCGACTCCCTGCCCAGGTGCTTCCAGATCGCCCGCTCGGTGTTCGCCGGGGGCATGACCGATCCCATGCGGGCCAAACTCAGCGACATGAAGGATGGCCGGCTGGGAAAACCGCAGATCGCCCCCAGGCACGCCTGCGAGGTTTTCGCCGACGAGGCCATCCGCTTCCTGAAGGAACACGAGGGCGGGCCCTTCTTCTGCTACGTCCCGTTCGATGCGCCCCACGACCCCCACATCGTGCCGGACGATTTCGATGTCAGGTACGATCCCTCCACGATCCCGGCCCCCAGGAATTTCCTGCCCCAGCACCCCTTCGATAATGGAGAGATGGCGATCCGCGACGAGCTGCTCCTGCCCTGGCCGCGCCCGCGGGAAAAGGTCCAAGAGATGATCGCCGAATACTATCGCTACATCTCGTACCTCGACTCGCAGATCGCGCGCATCCTCGATGCGCTGGAGGCATCGCCCCACGCGAAGGACACCCTCGTGGTCTTTGCCGCGGACTCCGGCGTCGCGCGCGGGGGCCACGGCCTGATCGGAAAACAGAACGTCTACGAGCACTCGATGCGCGTCCCCCTGATTTTCTCGGGCCCCGGCATACCCGCCGGCAAGACAACGGACGCCATGTGCTATCTCTTCGACGTGATGCCGACGCTGGGCTCCCTCTGCGGGGTCCCCGCCCCGCCCGCCAGCGAGGGCATCGACCTGGGCCCAACGCTGCGCGACCCCGCAAGGCCGGCCAGGGAGCGGCTTCTCTTCGCCTACAAGTCCGAGCAGCGCGCCTATTTCGACGGTCGCTGGAAACTCCTCCGCTTCCCGAGGGTGGACCGCACATTACTGTTCGACATCCTCAACGACCCCGACGAGACCACCGATATCTCCGAAAGACCCGACCAATCCGCGAGGATCGAAGAGATGACGCGCCTCATGGAGCAAGAGATGCGCCGGTTCGGCGACGCGGCCGCCCTGAGGGTCGCCGACCCGAAACCCGCCGCGTGGAGCCCACCGGACGTGGGCGGCGGCCAACGATCCCATGGCCGGGCAAAATGAGACCGTCCCGGCCGCGCCCGCCGTCGGCCCGACACCGATGGCCCACCTGCTGATCGTGGCCTCGTGCCTCGCGCCAGCCGTGGCGCCTCCCCGCGCCGCTCACGGGGAAGTATCCGTTCCGCACCGGGGCCACGGGCAACGGCAATTCGGAGATCGATCCCGGCAGGCATCCCACGATCGCCAACGTCTTGCGGCATGCCGGATACGCCACCTGCGCCATCGGGACACGCCCTTCTTCGTGTACTATTCCGCCGTGTTGGCCCGCGGGCCGTTCGTCCGCACGCCCGATAGCAGCGACGAGGCGCTGCTGGCATTGAACGAACAGGGCATCCTCAGCAGTCCAGACTACTGGCGCGAACACGCTAGCCTGCATATTTCACGCGCATGCGCGAAATATGCAGGCTCAAAGGTCTAGCAGCCTTGTCGGACTTGGCTAAGTCCGACAGGCTGCTAGGATCGG
>JADLBR010000218.1 GCA_020847615.1 Verrucomicrobiia bacterium | reverse complement strand
TCTCCAAGATGCCCTGGCGCAAGGCCGGCGTCTCCGACAAGCCCATCGAGACGATCGAGCGCTACCTCAGGGAACTGGGCACCGATTACCTCGATTGCCTCATGATCCACTGCGCGACCGTCAACGACTGGCACGAGCAGCTCAAGGATCTCATGGCCGCGTTCGACGAGGCAAAGAAGAAGGGCATGATCCGCGCCAAGGGTGTCTCCTGCCATGGCCTGCCCGGCCTCACCCGCGCCACGCTGGTCGACTGGGTCGACGTCCACCTCGTGCGCGTCAACCACAGCGCGCACCGCATGGACGGCCCCTCGGACAAATTCACCGACCCCGGCGATTACGGGGCCGCCATGCGGGAGATCCGCGCCATGCACGACAAGGGCCGCGGCGTCCTCGGCATGAAAATCATCGGCAATGGCGACTTCACCAACGCCGAGGATCGCGAGCGATCCATCCGCCACACGATGACCTGCGGCTGCGTCGACGCCGTCACCATCGGCTTCAAGAGCAAGCAGGAGATCGACGAGGCCATATCGCGGATCAACGGCGCCCTTGGATAGATCCGGCCAATGGTCTCGGGCTGGAAGTCCAGATGTGCTCGGATCCTGCTGGGGGCGGCCTCGCTGTGGGCCGCGAAATCCCCCGGGGTGATCTCTACCAGCTATTACCCCGACCCGCCTCTGCCGCAGGTCATCAACGAGATCGTGGGAGCCGACCGATTCTACTACGCCGGATTCTACGGCAACAGCACGGTCGTCGCCAATGTCGAGGCGGGCCACGTGTGGGATGGCCATGAGACCCTGGGGCACGTCGACACATTCCTCAACGATCCGTCGATCGAGGGCGCCGCGCGACAGTACGACTCCCACGCCACGGCCGTCGGATTTGCGATCAACGGCCTCGGGCCGGAGGCCCCGGGTGGCGGCTACTATTGGTACCAGTTCGGCATCGCGCCCGGCGCATTCATGGCTTCGACGGCCATCGCCACCGATTTCGGCTCGGGCGGCGGATTCTCCGTGAGCGGCCAATCGTTCCTCTACGGCTATCAGACGACGATGCGGGATGGCGTCCCCGTGCCCATCGCCCCCGGCATCTCGGTCTCGGTCCCTGCCAACGTCGTCAATAGCAGCTGGGGCTTTGCGGATCCCGATGGGAGCCACCCCTTCACCCTGGCGCTCGACGCCCTCGCTTTCGCGAACGGAACCACGGTCACGCTGCCATCTGGCAACAGGGGCGACGGCGAACCCTCCGGTCCCGTCGTGGGCATGGGATCCGGCTACAACAGCATCACCGTGGCCTCGGCCGGTTCCGACATCTCAAGCCCGCCGTATGGGGCCGTCTCCGACTTCTCGATGGCGGGACCCAACGATTTCTACAATCCGGCCACGGGGACGACCGTCGCGGGCGCCCGCGCGGCGGTCGACCTCGCGGCGCCCGGCGAGGCACTGGTCCTCGCCGCCTACACGGGGACCACCGGCTCCAACGCCGGGGGCACCGATCCCTGGGAACCCGCTCCGGGTGAACCCGACCAGCGTCCGGGCCTGTACTACAACGGCATCGGCGGCACCAGCTTCTCCAGCGCGATTGTCGCCGGCGGGGCCGCGCTCGTCGTCGATGCCGGCTACGATACCTTCGGGGGCGGCGAGTCCATCGATGGCCGCGTGGTCAAGGCCGTGCTCATGAATTCCGCCCGCAAACCGGACGGGTGGGATAACGGCACCGCGCTCGCAGACGGCGTGCTGACCACGACCCAGGCCCTCGACTATCGCACCGGCGCGGGCCTGTTGAACCTCGACAGGACTTTTGACCAATACCTCGCCGGCACGTCGGGCCTCGCGGGCAACGAGGGCGGCGACGTCGGCATGGTCGGCTGGGACCTCGGTCTCGTGTCGGACGCCGATCCCGTCAACGAGTACCGCATCACCGACCCCCTCGTCGCCGGGGGCCTCTTCATCGCCACCCTCGATTGGTTCGTCAACCGGTCCCTCGACGGCGGCGTCGACCCGATCGGCGACGTCCCGAACGCAAGCGATGTCCAGTTCGACAACCTCGATCTGGAACTCTGGCACCTCGCCTACAGCGGGCCCGACACGCTCGTCGCCAGCTCCGAGACGCTCTTCGGCAACGTCGAGCACATCTTCGCCACCGTCCCCTACGACGGCGAGTACGCCCTCCGGGTGATATGGCGAGGCGAGATCTACGACGTCGCCGGCGACACCCCCAACAGCGACCTCTACGGCCTCGCCTGGCACATCCCCGAGCCGGACGCGTGCGCCCTCCTCATCGGCACGGCATTGCTCTGCCTCGCCGGCCTCAGGCGGCGCCGCGCCGAGACGTAGCCCATCTGGCCGCGGGCGGGACCGCGCGCGGCCACAGCTGTCGTGGCCTCCCGGATTTGCTCCTCGCAATCGTCCTGCGCTCGCCCAGCATGGGCGCACCATGAGCCTTCCCCCATCCATCACACGGCGGGACCTCTTGCTTGCCGGCGCGGCGGCGGTGGCGGCCCCGGCAATCTTGCGCGGCGCGGACCTCACCAAAGAACCTGTCCGCCTGGGCCACATCGGCACCGGCACCCGCGGCTGGGACCTCATCAAGTATACGGGCGCCGTGCCCGAGGCCAAGGTGCTCGCCGTCTGCGACGTCTACGGCCCGCACCTCAAGCGCGGCATGGAGGCGTCGGGCAACGCCGAGGTCAGGGGCTATGCGGACTACCGGGAACTGCTGGCGGACCCAAAGATCGAGGCGGTCGTGATCGCCGCCCCAGACCACTGGCACGAGCAGATGGTCCTGGACGCCGTCGCCGCGGGCAAGGCGATCTACTGCGAGAAGGGCCTGACCACGTCCATCGCGTCGGCCAAGCGCATGCGCGCGGCCGTCAGGAAATCGGGCACCGTCTTCCAGCTCGGTCATCAGGGGCGCCAGCTCCCCGCGGCCGCCGAGGCCGGGCGCCTCATCCGCGAGGGCCGGATCGGGCCCGTCACGCTCATTCACACGGGCCGGTACTTCAACGGCACTCGCGACCGCGCCCCGTGGCGATGGTACGGGTATTATTCCTGGTGGGAGCGGCCCGACCCCGCCCAGGTGGTCAAAGACCTCGACTGGGACAGGTGGCTCGGCCCGGCGCCCAAGATCGATTTCGACGAAAAGCACTTCTGGCACTGGCGCTGCTACTGGCCGTACGGCACCGGTCAGGCCGGCGACCTCCTCACCCACGAGACCGACCAGGTGCAGTGCGTCCTCGGCTGGGGCATACCCGACACCTGCGCGTGCACCGGACTGAATGCCCACTACGACGACGGGCGCGAGGTCCCCGACACATGGCTCGCGGCCTACCGCTTCGAGAAACACGCCTGCTCCCTCACCTTCGAGGGCTGCATGAATTCCCGCCGCGAACAGCCCCCGGAATACATCGGCAAGGACGGCCGCCTCATCTTCAGCGCCATCGGGCAAAGCGCCAGCCGCTTCTGGATCTATCCCGACGGACCCGCCTTTCCCCACATGGGCAAGATGCCCGAACCCACCTACGCCTACGACCCGGCCAAGGGCGAGAAGTGGCCCAACCACATGGATGATTTCCTCCAGTGCGCCCGCACCGGAAATCGTCCGAAGTGCCACATCGACGAGGCCTTCATCGAAATCGCCACCGCCCTGATGAGCGTCGAATCGTACCGCCTCCGCCGCGAGGTCCGGTGGGATCCCGTCAAGGAAGAGATCACCTGACCCATCGTGCCCGGGCCAGGGCCCCCGACGCGGCGCCCGGCCGCCAGTTGCGCCAGGCGCGAAGTCCGCTATACAAGCGGCTGCCGGAAAACGGCGACCTATGATCGATCAGATTTGGCTCTGGATCGGGTTCAACGCCTTCGTCCTCGCGATGCTGGCGCTGGACCTGGGCGTCTTCCACCGGAAGGCCCACGCGGTTTCGTTCAAGGAATCGATCACATGGACGATCGTGTGGGTCGCCCTCGCGCTCTGTTTCAACGCGGGCGTGTGGTGGCACTTTGGCGAAAAGAAGGGCGTCGAGTTCCTCACGGGATACCTGATCGAGAAGTCCCTGAGCATGGACAACGTGTTCGTGTTTGCCCTGCTCTTCTCCTACTTCGCCGTGCCTGCCCAGTACCAGCACAAGGTCCTTTTCTGGGGCATACTCGGCGCGCTGGTGATGCGCGCCATCATGATCGCGGTGGGCGCCGTGCTCATCTCCAAGTTCGTCTGGATCATCTATGTCTTCGGCGCCTTCCTGATCCTCACGGGCATCAAGATGATCTTCAAACGGGAGCAGGCGATACACCCCGATCGCAACCCCATCGTCCTCTGGTTCAAGCGCCTCATGCCGGTCACCCCAGACTATCGCGGCGACCGATTCTTTGTCGTCGAGGCGGGGCGACGCTGCGCCACGCCGCTGTTCGTCGTGCTGATCCTGGTGGAATTCACGGACCTCATCTTCGCGGTCGACTCCATCCCCGCCATCTTCGCGATCACCACCGACCCATTCATCGTCTACACCTCCAACGTGTTCGCGATCCTCGGCCTCCGCTCGCTCTATTTCGCCCTGGCCGGCATGATGCACAAGTTCCACTACCTGAAGATCGGCCTGGGGGTCATCCTCGTCTTTGTCGGGATCAAGATGCTTCTCGCGCATTCGCCCTACAAGATCGACACCGTCCTGTCGCTCGCCGTGGTCGCGACCATCCTCGCCGCATCGATCGTGGTCTCGCTGCTCCGCCCGGCGAGCAGCGTCCCCCCGGCGGTCGGCCCGTCGCCCCCCGCCGCACCATGACCGCGGCCCTGCAGCGCATCGCGCAATCCCGCGCGTTCCGCCGCGCCGCGATCGCCGCCATCCTGGCGGCCGCCGCCGTGGTCGGGCTCGAGACGAGCGAGGCTCTCATGGCGCGCCACGGCGCCCTGCTCCGGGTCGCCGACTGGACCATCATGGGACTATTTGCCCTCGAGATCCTCATCCGCATCGGCGCCCTCGGCCGATCCTGGCCGACCTTTTTCCGGGACCCGTGGAACGTGTTCGATTTCGCGATCGTCGCCGTCTGCCTCCTGCCGCTCGAATCTCACTTTGCCGCAGTCCTCCGCCTGGTCCGCATATTGCGCGTCCTCCGGCTCGTCTCCGCCCTGCCCCGCCTCCAGTTCCTCGTCGGCGCCCTGCTCAAGAGCATCTCGTCCATGGGGTCCGTGGGCCTCCTGCTGCTGATCCTGTTTTACATGTACGCTGTCATGGGCGTGTCCCTCTTCGGCGACTCCGACCCGCGGCACTTCGGCTCCATACCCCTCACGATGCTGACACTCTTTCGCGTGATCACGCTGGAGGGATGGACCGACATCATGGACCTTCAACTCTATCCTGCCGACACCATCGGCCAACCGGCCACCCAGGCCCTCGGCATGGTCGGCCCAATACACCCCGCCCTCGTGATCATGTACTTTGTCTCATTCATCCTCATCGGCACCATGATCATGCTCAACCTCTTCATAGGGATCATCCTCAACGGGATGACCGAGATGCACGCCGAGATCGCGGCAGAGAGCCACAAGGAGGCGATGGCGGAGCAGCAGCGCGCCGATCTGGACCACCTCGAGCGGCAGGCGGCCTCGCTGCTGGAGCAGGTGCGCCACCTCCGCGCGCAGGGCCGCCCCCTGTCCTAAAAAGCAATCCCCGCGCTATCCCCTAGTAGACCGGCGATTGTGCCGGCCCCTCCCGGGGGGCGATTGCGACCCCGGCGCGGGAGTGAATTTGGCGCAATCGAAAGCGAAAGTATAATACCATGATGAGATTGACCGCGACTGTCCTCGGGCTCTTCGCCCTCGGCGTCGCCCTCCCGTCCACGGGCCTGGCCGCCAAGGGCGAGGGCAAGAAAGGCGAAAAGCACAAGGACGCCTTCGCCCAGTACGATGCCAACGCCAACGGCACCCTGGAGAAGGAAGAGAAGGACGCCATCGTCAAGGACTTCGAGAAGAAGCCCGACGGGCGCCTCAAACAGTTCGACACCGACAACGATGGCAAACTCAGCGACACTGAGCTCGACGCCATCAAGCCCGGCGCAAAAGGCAAGAAGAAGAAGAAACAGTGAGGGGGATGTCCCCCGATTGAGGCCGAGGGGGCCGGAGCCCGCGACCAAGCCGCGGTCCCGGCCCCGCGGCGACCCGCCAAATGTCTGACGCCCGCGAGACAGACCGGCAAAAAGAACTGGTCGCGCTGATCACGCGGCACCAGAGGCGCATCTTTTCCTACATCTACGCGATGGTGCCCGACCGCCATGCCGCCGACGACCTTCTCCAGGAGACCAACCTCGTCATCTGCGAGAAGTTCTCCGAGTTCCGCCCCGGGACCGATTTCGTGGCCTGGGCCTGCCAGATCGCCCACTGGCGCGTTCGCAACGCGCGCCAGAAGTTCGCCCGCTCCAAGGTCATTTTTAATCAGGATGTGATGGAGGCGGTGGCCGCCACGGCCGCATCGATGGGGAAGGAGCTCGACGCGCGGCACGAGGCGCTGGAGCACTGCCTCGCCCGCCTGCACCCGCGCGATCGCGAGATGATGCTGACGCGCTACGAGCCCGGTTGCGGCGTCGCCGAAGCCGCGCGCCGGTCCGGGCGATCGATGCACGCCGCCTACAAGGCCCTGGCCCGCATCCGGAAACTCCTGTTCGACTGCGTGACCGCTCGGCTCGCGGCGGAGGGGACGCCATGAACGGCGCGGGCGCCGATTCCCTCGATCTCGTCGCGCTCTGCGACGCGGTGATCGACGGGACGATCGACGAGGCGGGCCGGGAACGGTTGTCCAGATCGCTGCTCGAGTCCCCCGAGGCGCGGGCGTTCTACGTGCGGTACGTCGGGCTGTCGGCCAGCCTGTGTCACTACGCCGCAGAACTGCAGACCGACGCGCCCGAGGATGCGCCCGCGCCATCCCGGATCATCCGCCATCCGGCCATGTGGTGGATCGCCGGTGGACTGGCGGCCGCGGCGGCGCTGCTCCTGGTTGCCGTCTTGCGCTCGCTCCCGGGAACCCATGAGACATCCCTCGATACCGGTCGCTTCGTGGCCGTCTTGCTCCAGACCAGGGACTGCCGATGGACCGCCAGCGGCACCCCGCCCGCGCCCGGCCAACACCTGAGCCGAGGCCAAGTCATCGCCATCGAGGGGGGCATGGCCGAGATCGCATTCGACTGCGGGGCCGTCGTCGTCATCGAGGGCCCCGCCTCGCTCGAACTCGATTCCGCCTGGGCGGCCACCCTCAGGCGCGGAACGCTGCGCGCCCAAGTGCCCCCCGAGGCCATCGGTTTCCGCATCTCCAACCCGGCCGTCGAGGTCGTCGACCTCGGCACGGAATTCGCCGTGGTCGCGGACGAGGATGGCGCCGCCGAGGTCATTGTCCTGAAGGGCTCCGTCGAGGCCGCCGCGGGAGGCGAGCCCGTGATCCTGCGCGAGAAAGAGGCCCGGCGCTTCGCCAAGACCGGCGCCACCGAAATAGGCGACCACGACCACAGGATCGAGCGCCTCGCGCAGCGCCTCACGCTCGATGTGCCCCCCGCCCCGCTCGCCTTTGCACGGTGGTCGTTCGACGGGGACGACGAGGAGATCGCGGCCAGCCAAGTCAGCGGCCTCAGCCCCGTCCGGGCCATCTTCCGCGCCGAACCCAAGCGCCTCGCCGCGCGGACGGAGGGGCGCTGGGGCAGGGCGCTGCGATGCGATGGCGCCTTCTCGGCCACGGCCTCTCTGTCGGGCATCGCCCCGGACTCGGCGCGCACCGTCGCCTTCTGGGTGCGCCTCCCGGCCGATGCCCCCCTCGTCGGTGGCGGGACGTTCGTCGCATGGAAAGAAAAGCCCAGGAGCAAGAAAGGCGGGTCGCCCGCAACCCTCTTGGCGTGGAATCGCCATCCGGGCCAGGGCGCCATCGGAGCGCTGAGGGCCGATCGCGGCCCCGACGCCATCGTCGGCAATACATCGCTGCGCGACGGCGCCTGGCACCACGTCGCCGCCACGCTCGTGCCGACAGGCCGCGGCGGCAAACAGTTCCACGTCCGCCTCTATGTCGACGGCCGCTTGGAGGCCACCACCGCCTCTAAGCCCAAGCGCCCCGCCCACCCCCCCGAAGAGACCGTCGCCCATCCCGAGCCTCCCGCGACAGACACGCTCTGGATCGGTCGCGCGCCCGGCAATCGTCCCCGAGACGAGCGACTCCTTGGCGAGATCGACGAATTGTTCATCGCCGGACGCGCCCTCACCCACCAGGAGATCCGCCGGCTGATGAAAACCAATGACCCGCTGGCGCCGACGATCGCCGCATCGCCCTGAGGCCCACGCCCCTCGAGCCGCGGGGCACCACCGGGGATGAAAACACAGCCGAACCCGCGGGCGTCCTGCGCGCGAGCGCTGGTGGGGCGTCTCTCCGACACGCCACCCGGGGCCAAAGTCTCTGGCTAACCCGGACATTTCACAGCCTTTCGGGCTGTGAAGTGTCCGGGCTCTGGGAAAACCGCGCGATAGCAACAGGTTGGGATGGAGACGCGCGCCCCCAAACACCATTTTTCGAAATCACAAACTGTTGGCCGCGTTTCCGGTGCCGAAAACCGATCGGGGACCCGTATTTCAGAGCGCGGTTTTCCTTTGAGCCTGCATATTTCGCGCATGCGCGTGAAATATGCAGGCTAATGCCCGACGACCAGCCTGAGGAACCGCCGGCGGTGGCCGGCCATCAATTCCGCGTCGCGGACGACCACTCTCTTCAGCGGCCCCGCCGCGACTTCTGTGATCACCACACCCGGCACTAGCCCCACGAACGCCGTCCCCCCGGTACTCCTCGCGATGTCCGTCCACCCCGCCAAATCATCCCCGGCCTGAACCGTGAGCGTGGCATCGGTGGCCGCTGGATCGCGGGTGAATCCTATGGTCAGGCGACCGCCATCGCTGGCGCACGTGGTCGACACGGCCGCGGCGCGCGACATCGGGTTGCCCCCGGTGCCGTACTCGATCAGGTTCAGAAGCGTGTCCCAGTCGGGATTCGCGCCCTCGCCGGCAATGGCCCCATTGGTCCAGGCCGCGCCAAAATGCGATTGCTGCCAGACCATGAACGGAGAGAGCACGGTGACCTCGGCCGTCGCCGAGACCGGCGGACCATGCGCGCCAGCGACCGAGCGCGCGGCAAGGGCCGCGACGCCATCGGGCCCGATGTCCGCGGCGAACACAGCCACGTCGTCCAGAAAACCATCCAGCATGCGCTCGGGATTCGCGCTCGCGTGGTTGTGCCCGCCGAAGGCGATCGGCCTCACCTGATCCATGGCCAGCGCAACGTTGGTCGAGCCCACCGAGGCGCCGTTGAGGTAGAGACGGATGGTACCAGAATTCGTCGCCGCCCGATCAAATGCGATGGCCGCGTGGTACCAGCCGCCATTGGTGACCGATCCGTTGGCGGTCGCGATGGCCACGTCCTGGGTCAACACCCCATTCCAGTGGGCGAGCTCGATGCGCGAGTTGCCGCTCGGGCAGTGCAATTGCAGCGCATTGGCATCGCGAT
>JADLBR010000217.1 GCA_020847615.1 Verrucomicrobiia bacterium | reverse complement strand
TTGCCCCGCGCCGCCGCCTCGCTCAGCGGGTGCTCTTCCAGCAACCGCGCGAATTCCCGATCTGCCTGCTGCGTGCGTCCCATGGCTCGCTCCGTCTCGATCAACGTGTAAAGCAATTCGGCCCGGGCGTCCTCAATATTCTGTGCCCCCGCCACGCTGAGCAGCCGCCGGCACAGCGATACCGCCCGCGGGTACTCGCCTCGGCCCTTGAAAACCTTCGCCCGCAGCAGGCCCACCTCCAGCGACATCCGCTCCAGCGCCGACGCCGCCTCCATGTCGTCCAGCACATCGATCGCCGCCGCATGCTCCCCGCGCCGGATGTAATCCCTCGCCGCCTCAAGCTTCGCCCGGCGCGCCAGCTCCATCGCCACCCGCTTCGTCGGGTCCGGCGGGTCGGTCAGCGCCGCCAGTATTCGCCTGGCCGCCTCCCCGAGGCCCAGCGCCATCTGCACGTCCGCGCGCGCCATCTGCCACTTGCGGACATCCGCCGCGGGCAATTGCTTCCAGACCACGCCCTTGAGCGTCGCCTCGGCCTCGATCGGATTGCCCACCACGTCCAGCAAGAAGAGGGCCAGCCCCAATCTCGCCGTGGAACTGCCCGGCTCCGTTTTCCCTGCGAGCCTCACCGCCGCGCGCAGCGCCGCATCCGCCGCCGCATAATCCCGCATGTCCGGGCCCGCATAGTAGCGGCCCAGCTGGAGAAATCCCTCCCAGTGGCCGGCCTTGAACTCCTTGCTTCGCGCCATGCAGACCTCGCCCAGCAGCGCGATCAGTCCCCGGTCCCCGAGCCGCCCGGCCAGCGCGATCAGCGCGGCGAGGTCATCCACCGGGACCCGGGCATGATCCCGGCCCATCAGTTCCTCGCGCTGCTTGAGGAAGTTGAACTCCGTCCACATCTCGCCCTGATTCCAGCGCGGCTGCACCCGGCAGATCTGCCGCAGGCTCCTCAGGGGCCTGCCCCCCACCGTCACGTCCAGCCGCACCTCGCGCGGCGAGGCCCTCACGAAAGTGTGGCGCACCCGAGGCCCAGACAGCGTCACCCCATCGTCCATCCGGAAAACGCAGTCCCACTCGGGCTTCGCACCGGGCACGCGAAACTCCACGGTGAACAACCCCAGCTCGTCCAGCATGGAATGGTAAACCGTCCACCACTCCAGATACACCGACTCGCCATGATCGCCCGGCGCCGCGTCCACACCCTCGACCTCAAACCTCGCCACCGGCTCGAAAGCGCCCTGCGGGATCACCACCACCCCCTCGGCCGCCGGCGGCCGCCACGCGCCCACCGCCGCCGCGTACGAGGTCTTCTGCACCCAGTAATAATCGATCCGGTGCCTTCCCGGACCCAGATCGATCTCGCCGGAATACTTCCCGCTGACGCCCCCCCGCGCGTAATGCACCCCGGGCCACGACACGACCTCCTGACCGTCGATCATCAGCACCGAGCCATCGTCGGACGCCGTCGCGAACTCGTACCGCCCGGCCTCCTCGATCCGCAGATATCCCCGGAACCGCGCGATGAAATCCGCCGTCGGCCCATGCGGGTTCACGCCCAGGAATATCCTCGGCACGTAGCTCCGCCCCTCCACGCGATCCGCCTTGCCCCACAGCCCCAGTATCTGCTCCGCGGTCTCAAACTCCCCGTCCGGCAACTTCCGGGTCTCGATCATCAGCCCCGCCTCCGGCTCCCAGGCGTCCGTCGCGGAACCCCCGCCCGTCGTCAGGTACAGCAAGTACCGCATCTGCTGCCCCGAGGTATCGAACAGCACCTTGACCGGCTCCCCCTCCGCCGCCCAAAAGATCCGGCTGGCCACACGCGCGCCATCCTCGCCATACACCGCCACCCCCAGCCGCTTCGCCGATATGCCCTGCGGCCACACCATCACCTCGCCCGCCATGGCCGGCCACGCGGAATCCGCCGACCGCCTCAAGATCAGCCGCGTTTCCGCCCCGGAAACCGGCCACCCCTGCTCGGACGCCAGCGCCGGGCACACCGAGAGCGCACAAAACAGCACAATGCGGCTCGCGGCTCTTCCCAACATGAAGCCCGAAGTCTCGGCCCGCATCCCCCGGCCTTCAACCCAGAAAATTCCAGTGGCGTCGCCACGGTCGCCAGACCGTGGTGCGCGGACCCATCACCCGCGGCCCATCTCTGCGCGAGATGGGCTACAGCCGGAGCGTCGGCACGGCCGACCCACCCTCGCCATGCGGACGTCCCCCCGTTCGCTCTGGGCCTTTCAACGCGACTGTCCTGAGCAAAGCCATAGGAGACGCAATCCCCCGATCGGCACTGGCGCGCCAGCACCGCTCTGCTAACATCCCGCGCATGCCCGACGCCACATACGAAGACCTCGTCCGCCGCCTCAAGCGCGCGGACACCATCGGCTCCGTCCTCGGCCTCCTCGGCTGGGACGAGCAGGTCAACCTGCCCCCGGACAGTGCCGACCGCCGCGCCCAGCAACTCCAGGAGATCGCCTCCCTCCACCACGCCGCCGCATCCGACCCCGAGATCGGACGCCTGCTCTCCGCGCTCGAGTCGCGCGATCTCGCCCCGGGTTCCGATATCG
>JADLBR010000216.1 GCA_020847615.1 Verrucomicrobiia bacterium | reverse complement strand
GCGCGAGAGCACGGCTCGTTACGGGCCATTTTCGGGGTCGAAAATCGGCTTTAAGGGTCCCAATCCGGTCGTTCGTGCCGCATAAGCCCTTGATGAGACGAAGAAACCTGTGGTCCGACCCCGAGAGACATCCCTCGTGCCCAGTACCCCGCAGCCCGCCCCTCGAACCCGAACCCGCCTTGACCCTTGCATCCCGCATCCCTCCCGTCCAAATTAGCCTTGTGCTTCGAGGATCGAACTTCCTGACAGCCCTGCTTATCTGGGCCTCCACCATCCGCGCAGCCCCCGGCGATTTGGATGCGACGTATGATGGCGATGGGATAGCCATCACAAGCCTCACACCAGGGTCCGACCAAGTCCTCGCCGTGGCCCTGCAGCACGACGGCAAACTCGTGTGCGCCGGATATGCGACCGTGCCGCCGGATCAGTTCGCAGTCGCGCGCTTCAACCTCGATGGGAGCCTTGACACGACATTCTCCGGCGACGGCAAGGTCATCACTTCCGTGACGAGCAGCAACAGCTATGGCGAGGGCGTTGTCATTCAGCCCGATGGGAAGATCATAGTCGGGGGTTACGCCCATACCGGGACCACCTACGATTTTGCGGTGGTCCGATACCATGCCGACGGCAATTTGGACACGACTTTCGGCAATGGGGGCAAGGTTATCACGCCCATAGGCAGCGGCCACGATCAATGCTACGGCCTGGCACTGCAACCCGACGGCAAGATCGTTTTGGTCGGGAGCGCCATGGGGGATGCAGCCGTGGTCCGGTACCTGCCCGATGGCTCCCTCGATGAATCCTTTGGCAGCGGCGGCACCGTCCGCACCGACTTCGATGGCGGCGCCGACTTCGCGGGACAGGTGGTGCTCCAGCCCGATGGCCGGATCGTCGTCGCGGGATATTCCCGCATCAGCACCACCAACGATTATGATTTCATGGTCGCGCGACTCAACGCCGATGGCAGCCTGGATTCCTCGTTCAGTGGCGATGGCAAGGTCATCACGCCCGTCGGTCCGACCAACGATTTCGCTTGGGCTATGGCACTCCAGCCCGACGGAAAGATCCTCGTGGCCGGCAAGGCATCGAACGGGTCCGACGACGACTTTGCGGTGGTGCGCTACCTGACCAACGGGGTCTTGGACGCCGCATTTGAAGGCGACGGCAGGTTGACGTTTCCGGTCGGCGCCGGCAACGAGTGGGTCCGAGACATCGCCGTGCAGGGCGACGGCAAGATCCTGCTCGCTGGCGCGTCTATTATCGGCAGCACTTTGGACGTTGCCCTCGCCCGCAGGAATGCCAATGGCAGCCCGGATGCCTCTTTCTACGGCGGCGTCGTAATCACGCCTATCGGTTCATCATCCGACTCTGGTTATGCCATGGAAATCCAATGCGACGGCAAAATCGTGCTCGGGGCGCTCACTTGGACCGGCTCCGGGTACGACTTCGCCGCGCTCCGCTACGAGAGCGGCTGGCTGCCCCCGCCCAACATCAGCGTCGAGCTGCCGTCGGGCGAGGAGATCACCAGCGGCACCGGCGTGAATTTCGGATGCGTCACTGTTGGGACGAACGCGGCTTGGACATTCACCGCGCGGAACTCCGGCGGCACGAACCTCGCCGACTTGGCGGCCAGTGTGGACGGCCCGCACGCCAGCGATTTCACCGTGGTCGCTCCTTCAACGACCAGCCTGGCGCCCTACGCCACCAACGCATGGGTCGTCACATTAGCGCCCGGGACCCCGGGTGATCGGAACGCGACGCTCCACATTGGCAGCAATGACCCCGACGAGGACCCATTCGATATCGCCCTTAATGGCACCGGCATCACGGCCCTCGAGGCGTGGCGCCTGCGCCACTTCGGCTGCATGACCAACCAGGGCGTCGGCGCGGATGGACACGACTACGAGCCCGACGGCGTCCCCAACCTCATGGAGTTCGCCACCGACGGTAATCCCCGCCAGTACGGACCCATCCCCGCCTCGTTGGCTCCCAGCGGCGAATCCCTCCTGTTCGTTTACACCCGCAACCAGGCCGCCATCGGCGAACTGAGCTTCATCGTCGAATGGTCCGACACGCTCCTCCCCGACGACTGGCACACCGACGGCGTCTCCGAAATCAACCTCCCCGGCGACGAAGGTCCCACCCAGCGCGTCCAGGTCACCCTCCCGCGCGGCACCGGTTCCGCCCGTTTCGTCCGCCTCCGCGTCACCCGACCCTGATCCCACGCGGACGGTTCGCGCCAAGCACGCCAAGTGTAGTTCGGGGTCGGACCACGGGATTTGTTGAAGTGAAAGAGGGTTGGGATTGGGCGGGGGGCGATTTTTGGGCCTGTTTTTTGGCTTTAAGGAAGAGGGCATGCCTCGGGCGAATCGGTACATGGTGTCTGGCCGAGTGTCATGTGGCGCGAACTGGGTCACCGCAACGGCGCCGGCGTGTTGGAGCTCATCAAGCGGCTCGAGGCGCGCGCCGCCCGAAGCGAAGAGGCGCAACGGAAACTCGCCGAATACCGGGCGTTGGGAATTGAGAGTTGACCCCGGTTGACCCGGTTGCTGTCGTGCTTTCGATCGGTTGGCTTTGGAGAGGACGGTTTGCCCATGCGACATCGACACTTCTTCCGGCGGCTGGTGTGGCGATTGGTGGTGATGGCGGGTCTAGCGCAAGCGGCCATGGCGGTGGGCGCCGGGTCGGGCGCGTCGGGCGAGTCCCTGGAGCTGGCGAACGCTCGATTGGCGCTGCAGTTTGATGCGGCCAGTGGCGGGGTGACATCGATCCGCAACAGGGCCGCGGGTGTGGACTACACGACCGGGGCGCCCGCGTCGTCTCTCTTTGGCCTGAGGTATCTCGGCGGGGGAACGGACAAGCGGCTGCGGGAACTGGCGCCGGGCCCCGGGACGTTGGGCGCGCACTCCCTGACCCGGGAGGGCGACGTGCAGACGCTGCGGCTAGACTACCGGGTTCCGGGCGAGGCGGGTGGGGTGGTAAACGTGACGTGCCGGGCGTCGCTGGCGGATCACGGCGACGAAGTGCGATGGACGATCGAGTTGGAGAACAGGGCGCGGGACACAGAGATCGTCGAGGTCGCATTCCCCATCCTTGGCGGCCTGCGTATCGGGGGCCGGACCTCGGAGAATTTTCTGGTTTGGCCGGCCTGGGGCGGCGGGCGACTGATTGGCGACCCCCAGCATAACGGCAAACGCACCGGCACCTACTCGGGCGGTGGCGCCACGATGGCATGGGTGGACCTGTTCTGCCGTCCGGCCGACCCGGCCCCTGGCGCCGCCGATGCCGTTTGCGGATTGTACTTTGGCAGCCATGACCCGACCGTGCTCATGACCGGGTTGAACAGCCAACCCTCGCGGGATGGGAAGAGCCTGCGATTGCAGATGAGCAAGTACGCCCGCGTGCCGGGCGGCAAGGGCTGGGCGTCTGCCGAATTCGTGACGCGGGTCCACGCGGGTGACTGGCACGTGGGCGCGGACGCGTACCGCGCCTGGTTCCGGGGTTGGTCGCCGCCCCCCGACCCGCCGGCCTGGCTCAAGCAGTGTGACGGGCGGCTGGAATGGACGTTGCCGCTCGACGGAAAGGGCCGCTTCGACAAGGACATCGTGGAGAAGGTCGCGCTGGCGAGGCAATTCGGCCTGAACTTCGCCCGCTTCGGCGGGCAGATGATTCCCAGCGTGTCGGCGGGCAAGCACCGCTGCAACCGGTTCCCGTTCCCCGACCCGCTGATGGGTGCCGAGAGCGAGTTTGCCGCCGTCATCAAGACGGTCCGGCAACAGGGGGCCCACGTGGCGTTTTACATCAACGG
>JADLBR010000215.1 GCA_020847615.1 Verrucomicrobiia bacterium | reverse complement strand
TGTCCGGGCTAATCCGCGCCGACCTCGACATGCAGCCGACCGGTCGCCGCGCGGCCCCGGTCGTCCGCCCGCGACACCGAGACGATGTAGTGCCCAGGCCTCGCGTAGCGATGGGTCGTGACCGCGTAGCCATCGGGGGCGTGCTGGTTGGCATTGCCATCGGACCGCGTCCGCACCGGCGCCGAGCCGTCCCCGAAATCCCACGTCTCCATCCCCTCGTCAGGCCTCACGCCAAAGGTCCGGACCTTGAACGTGATCTCCGTCCCGGGCCGTATGCCCAGCGTCGGCCAATACACGGCATGGATCGCGGGCGGCACGGGCTTGGGCTGCCCCCGGTCGAAGACCTGCACCACCGCGAAATCGTAATCGAGGTTCCCCGCATCGTCGGAGACCTTGAGCACCTCGGTGTAATGGCCGGGCCGCGCGTACGTCCGGCGGACAACGGCCCCCTCGCCCGATCCGCCGTCCGTGAACCGCCACTCGTATGCGCGGATCTTGTCCGGGCCACCGGCATGCCACGAGCGGCTCCCGTCGAGCCCCACCTCCTCGCCGGCCCAGGCCGCGACATGCGGGCGCGCCACGGCGATGATCTTCGGCCCGTGCGTTCTCCGATAGGCATCGAAAACAAAGGCGTAACCGTCGGTGATGCCATACCTCCCCGAGGGCTGCGGCATGACGATGTCAAAATGCAGGTGGGACCATCCCCCACTCCCCCCCTCTTTGCCCAGCACCCCGATCGGGCTGCCCATCGGCACGCGCGCGCCGAGCTGCAGCGCGGGGTCGACCGACATCAGGTGGCTATACCGATAGTACCAGCCGCGGTCGTCGCGCAGGTACACGACATCGGCCCTCGGCTTGACGGTCGGCGGGTGATCGCCATCCGTCACCGCACCCGCCCTGGAGACGACGATGCCATCGGTCGCCGCGGCCACGCGCTCCATCCCCTCCGCCCCACCGAAATCGAGGCCGTAGTGATAGTAGACCTTCTTCTCGCCCGGGATATCGCAGGCATTGACGTAGCACGGGTCGTTGCCCATCTGCGTGTCCGTGGCAAAGAGGCGTTGCTCCAGCGGGCAACGGAAGGTGCCGGGCTGTATCCAGGGCGCGCCCGCCGGCCACAGCCTCAGCCGCGCGTCCTTGTCGAGCGCCCAGACGTTGTCCTTGGAGAACCCCTCCGTGTAACCGCGCGTCACCGGACAATCGACCTGAACGTCGCCCACCGTCACCGGCAGGTGGTACGTGGCCGAGACCAAGGTCGCCCGCACCCCCGCCACCTCGACCGTCACCTCGGCCCGCCGCACCGCGCCGCGCAGATCGCATCGCCGCTCGTCGATGTTGATCAACCGGACGCCGATCGATCGCCCGTCCGCCATCACCACGTTCGTCGACTCGCCAACGCAGAGGTCGGCGACGCTGAACGGCGACGGGATCGGCGGGGCCGGGCCCTCGGCCAGCGCGGGCGGGCCAGCCGCCACCGCGACCAGGAAAAGAAGAAGCTGATCCATCGGCGCGCCCGCTCTCGTCCCACGCATGGGAGGATGCTCCTGCGCCGATGCCAAATCGGCAAGCCCGTTCGGGCATTCTCATAATCGCCCGATTCCGTCTTTCCTGCGGCACGTGTCGTCGTGCACGGGACTTTAAGGTATCAGCCTACCGCTCCGGTTCCCAGATCGAGCGCAGCCCGTGGACCTCGAGCGTCCGGAATTCAACCTCGCCGCCCGCGACGGAGAGCACAAGCGAACGATCTTCGGCCTTCGGGATCACCGGCATGGGGACGTAGGCGAGCCCATCGTCGGCGAAAATCTCGAATGCGGTCCGGTCCGCATACAGGACGAGGTTGCCCCTCCCGCTGCGCAAGGGCGCCGCCGCCCTGTGCCCCGCGATCTCGAGTTCGCCCTTCGCGGCGTCGTAGGCGATGGGTACGCCGCGGACCTCGAAGCGGATCACCGCCGCACCCGCGACGCCAAACTCCGCGCGCAGCTCCACCAGCTCGCCCGTGCGCCCCGCCAGCGGATTCGGGTCGCCGGGTTTCAGAACGAGCGGCCCGAGCACGTCGGTCTTCGCGCGCAGCGCGCGGAGCTCCCGGACCGGTTGCCACGCGATCCGCGGACCATCGGGGTTGGGGTGGAGCGTCAGCTCCAGCGGGAGGGACATGGCCTGGTTGAACGGCATCCCCGGCGATGGCGCCTGGAGCCATCCGATCTGGATGCGGCGATCCTCCTCCGCCGGAATGTCGCTGAAGGTCTGAGCCGCGTAGAAACCGCGCCCGCGGTGCCCCTTGAGCATCGGGGTCTCGGGCACAAATCGCTCCCCGTCGAATGCGCCCAGCATGTAATCGCTGTTCGCCCCGGTCAGCACCCATTTCCTCTCGGCGGGCTTCCCCTCGACCGGCAACGAAAAGAAATCGGGGCACTCGTAGAACCCCTCGACCTTGCTCAGGAACGTCCATTGCCGCATGTCGGCAGAGCCCAGAAAATAGATGTAATCCGCGCGACCCTCCCTGCCCCTGTGGTCCTTCTTCCCCGGCTCATCCTCGCCCACGTACAAGGTCATGACCCAGCGCTTCATCGGCTCGTGCCAGATGACCTTCGGGTCGCGATTGCCGGCCGTGAACTCTCCCACGATCGGATTGCCGGCGAACTTCGTAAATCGCCGCGCGTCGCCAGAGAACGCCATGGCCTGCACGGTCGGTTTTCCCGCGGCCGTATAGAAGAGCACAACGATGGGCCTCCCGTCCGGGCTGAGCCCGCTGGTGTTGTCGCGGTCGACCACCGCCGACCCGCTGAACATCGGCCCCATCGGGTCGGGATAGAGCGCGATGTCCAGTTCCTCCCATCGCACCAGATCCCGGCTCACCGCGTGGCCCCAGTGCATGTTGCCCCATTTCGTGCCGTACGGGTTGTGCTGGAAGAACAGGTGGTACTCTCCCCCGAAGAAGACCATGCCATTGGGGTCGTTGTTCCATCCCCGGCGCGGCGAAAAGTGGAGCCCCGGACGCAGCGCCTCGCGGTACAGTCCCCCGGCATCCCAGATCGTCTCTCCCTGATCGATCGCCGCGAGCGCCCCGGAACCCCCCGGCAACTTGTCCGCGCGAATCGTCGCGGTCCGCCCCCTGAATTCCGCCACGTCCATCGACGCCCACCAGTCGGCCTCGCCATCCGCCAGCTCAATATCGAACCGCCGCTCCGGCCCACCCTCGATCACCACGGCCAGGCTCCGCTTGGGCGCCCCCTCCTTCACCGGGAATCGCAGGTAGCGCGAGCCCAGCGTCACCTGCCTCGTGACGTCGGACACCCACTCCGGCGGCCTCCCGCCCGACTGAGGGGCGTCTTCCGCGGCGGGGACAACGCATGCCGGGCTCAGCGCGAGCGCCAGCAACAGGCGCAGGGGACTCAATCTCATGGCGACTCCTCGCACCATGTAATGCGCCGCGCCGCGGCGGCGCAAGCCCCGCGCGTCGATGCGCCGGGCGCGCCGCGCGCCCGCGTCAGGATCGCCGGCGCCGCCTCAGGCAAACGACGGCGCCCACGCCCACCATGACGAGCGCCCACGTCTGGGGCTCGGGGATCACCGTCAGGCGGATCTCGCCCGCGAAGCTGTCATCGATCGCGAAAAGCTGTCCGCCCGACAGCAGCGACTGCGACGCCAGGGAGATATCCAGCAAGTTGGTCAGCAGGAGACCGTCATAGGTCATCAGCGTCCAGAAATCATTGGTCGTCGCCCCCGCAAAACTCGCGAGCGCCGTGATCTCAAGGACGCCGTCGAGGTAGAGGTTGTTGACGCCAACCACCAGGTCGTTGACCCCGCCGCCGAGCGTGGTGTCGGCCCCGTTCAGTTCAAAGGCCAAGACCGCGTTCGAGCCAAAGGTCATATCACCATCCATGGTGAAGGTGCCTGGGCCGTTGCCCGGGGCCAGGGTGGCCCCGTCGTCGAAGGTGAATGTCCCCCCGATTCGGACGAGCCCGGTGCCGCCGAGCGTGGCGCCGTCGCGGACGATGTAGTCCGTGAAGTTGCTCGGCGAGATATGGGTGCCATTCATCAGCAGTTGTCCGCCCTCCACGATCGTGTCGCCGCGGTAGGTGTTGGTGCGCCCGATGGTGGTGAACTCGAGCGTGCCAAGGCCCCGCTTGACGACGTCGAGAAACTTGGATGTCCCGCCGCCGCCGCCGCCGTCGGCAATCCATCCGTCGAATCGGTCGATCGCCGCACCGTTCGTGTAGTCGATCACGAAACGATTGGTCGTGGTGCCATTCGCCGAACCCAGCACCCGTCCCGCGCCATCGATCCCCCCGACGATCTGGCCCGCGCCGTACAGGTCGAACGTCGCGTCGCGATTGTAGATGTGCACGAAGGTGTTGGTCGGGATCACATACGGCGTCGCGTACGACACCGAGTTGGGTCCCTCGACGCGCAGCGTGCCGCCATTGATGTACGTGTCGCCGCTGTAGGAGGAATTGCTGCCGCCCTGGGCGCGCATCACCAGGTCCGCCGGCCCGGACTTGATGAGGGTGACCTTGTTCGTGACGCCGCCGACGATGTTGTCGTGGATCGGGGCGTAGACATCCAAGCGCGCGGCGGCGTGTATGACCGCCTCGTAGCCGTTGCTGGCGTTGCCAAATGTCAGCCCGCCGCTGGTCCCGTTGGTCATCCAGATGTTGTGGCCGCCGGCCGTCCCCCCCATCGACAGCAGCGCGCCGGACTCGATCGTCAGGAGGTTGGCGCCCAGCTGGAGGGTCGTCGCGGCCCCGTTCGTGTTCAGCTTGTGATACACCATGCCCTGCACGACGGTGTTGCTTTCCAGAGTCACCGTGCCGCCCGTGAGCAGGCCCGTCCCATTGGTGATCCACACGTTGCCGCCGAGGGCGAACGTGCCGTAGTTGTACTCGTTCGTCTTGAGCAGGCGGAAGCCGTTCTCGGCGCCCGCGCTGTTGGTCGCCCGGTCGTAGGTCACGAGCCCGAGGTTGGACTGCACGAGCCCGGCGCCCACGGTGTCCTCCTGCCCGTAGGCCCAGTGGATGATCCCGACGCTCGGGGTGTTGCTCCCCGCGATCGGGTGCGTCAGCACCAGCGACGGATTGGCCTGCGCCCGGTCCTTGGCCAGGCGCGAGTAGCCGTTCGTGACCCCGACCCACGGATCGCCCAGCAACTCGCCCCGGATGAACGCGGTCGCGGCGTTGGAACGAAGAAACGTGTTGGGATTCAGGTAGGTGTAATTGTTGGTCTGGATGTTGTCCACGTCGAGTTGAACGGTGTTGAACCCGCTGTTGAAGACGAGGTCGCCGACGTTCTCGGCGATGTCGTTGTTGCGGCTGCCGCGCAGGATGAACGTGCCGCTGTTCAGCGCGATGTCGGCCTCATTGTTGATCCGGTCGCCGCTGTTCTGGCTGTCGGTGCCCGGCTGGTTGTCCACATCGAGCGTGGCGTTGGTCACCGTGAAATTCCTCGGGTTGAGCAGCGTCCCGAACTGGTCGATGAGCCTCAGGGAGCCACCGTCGACGACGACGTTGCTGCCGGAGAAGGAGGCGGTGTTGCGGATGCTCCACGTGTTGGCGCCGACCTTGACGAGGGTGGCGGTCCCTGGCCCCTCGAGGCTGCCGAAGAAATCCTGGCTGCCGCCCGCGGTGTTGACGCGGAGGGTGCTGTTGGTGCCTACGAGGACGCGGGTGTTGCCGTACCCCCGGATGCCGCCCATGGTCTCGGTGGCCCCGTTGCCGATGATGACGGTGCCCGCGTCGTCGAGGAAAAAGCCCGCGGCATCGGGCAGGACCTCCGAGCCCTCGGTGCGGACCGTGGCGCCGCCGTTGAGGAAGGTGTTGCCGGTGTAGGTGCCGCGCTCCTGGACGGTGACGACCCCGGGTCCGTTGTAGGTGATGCCCACGGCATTGGCGCCGTCGTTGACGATGGCGGTGTCTATCGTGAGGTTGGTGGCCACGTGGATGAAGCCGATGCGGTCGACCCGCGAGGAACCGTTCGCGTTGGTCACCGTGGTGACCGGCCCAAAGGTCATCGAACCGCCCGAGATCGTCGAGGGTCCGCCGCCCGCGAACATCGCGCCGCTGTCGATTTTGAGGATGGCGTTGCTGGCCATGCCGAGGGTGACACCGGCGCCGTCCAGCTGGAGCGAGCGGATCGTGGTGGACGACCCGACGCTGGCGTCGGCGTCAAGGCGCACGTTCCGGTCGGCGGCCACCGCATTGGTGTACTCGGAGGCGGTGAGCATGCGGACACCGGTCGCGCCATCGTAGGTCACGAGGCCCGCGCCGCGCCCATTCGCGTTCGTGTCGCCCACCATGAAAGGGATGACGCCGATCTGGTCCGGGTCGGTTCCCGAGGCCGACATCAGGCCGTTGGTGACGACGAGCTTGAACTGGGCGACATCGGGCCCGGCGGCGGATCCGAGGCTGTCTCCGCGGACCAGCATGCTGCGCTGGATGTTCCCGTTCTGGTGGATGTTGCTCGCGGTCAGGACAGTGGCGCCGCCCGCGCCGGCATCGATCGTGATCAGCGCGTTGCCATTGCCGAGGCGCAGCAGACCGATGGCCTCGTCGGTGTTGGTCGCGCCGTTGCCGATGATCCCAAAACGCCCGCCGGACTGGAACTCGATCTCGGCGGCGTCCCGGAGGCGGTTGTTGTTGTTCGCGATGGAATTGTCCAAGATCAGGGTGCCCTGCCGCGTCGCCCGGTCGTTCCGGCCCACGCGGACGAAGGAGGTGTTCGTCGCGACGCCATCGGCGCCCGCGAAAACCAGGGTGCCCAGCTCGGGGCGGGTCTGCCCCGTGTGGTTCATCGCGGTCTCGAAGCGCTGCGTGCCCAGGTTCGCGATGTTGTTGTGCGCGCCGGCGGAGGAACGGTCATACGCGGTGATCACGACGGAGACGGCCGAAGTCCCCTGATAGAACTGCCCGCTGAAGGTGTGCGTCTCCTGGGGCCGGAGCCCCATGTCCCCTCGCCAGTTGGTGACCACGCCGCTGCCCGATATGCCCCGGAAGGTGTCCCCGCCGTTATTGTTATAGTCGAGCTTGGAGCCGTCCGCGATGGCGAAGGCCGTCTGGTCGTCGTCGCCGAGATTGGAGTTCCCGCTGCGGGCGATCACCGTGGCGCCGTTGGTGATCACGACGTTCCGGAGAACGAATGTGTAGCTGCCACTCGTCGGATTCGAGGCCACGAGGACGCCGGGACCAGAAAGCGTCAGTGTCCGGTTGCCGGCCTGCGTGAATCTCGAGGCGGTCAGGAGGCCACCATTCGTGGAATTCAGCCCGATCGTGGTGTCGGTCTGCAGGTTGATCGTCGAGCCGATGAAATGGGAACCGGAGGCATCCTGGTCGATGGCGATCCCGCCATTGGTCAGGTTCATGGTGTTGCCCGTGATGGCGATGTTCGAGTCCGCGGCGGCACCGAAATAGAGGAAGCTGAACGTCCGGTCGGCGCCCAGCGTGGTCGTCAGGTTCGTCGCCACGGCGTAGAACTCGACGTCATTCCCGACCCCAAAGGCCGCGGAGTCCCCGACCCAGTTTGCGTTGGTGGCCCAGTTCCCGGTCGGCCCGTCGCCATCCCACACGTTGGTGATCGCCAGCGCATTGCCCCCCGCCATTAAGATGGGGCACACCCACAGCGGACGCCACGCGGCGCCACCGCGCCTCTTGCTATTCATAGATATTCTCCTCGACGCTCAACGGAGCGACCGGACAATCATTTTCCCTCCCGGGGGCGCCGCGGGTCAACACGAAAAACTCATCCGGCAATCCAATCCTTGCCGCCTTCCCCATCCGCCGCTATTTTGCCGCCCATTTGCGAGCCGGCGCCGATGGCGCGGCCGACCACAGAGGTGAGCATGCCGAAGATGAAGACAAAGGCGAAGAAACCCGCCCAGAAGAGGGAAGTGCCCGATGGGACGGCCCCGGCCAAGGGAGGGGGAGCGGCCAGCGCCCCAAAGGCGGGCAAGCGGGCGGCGGTCGTCCACGAGACCGCGGAGTCCATGGCCCGGAAGCAGCGGGAGATCTCGGTCTCCGAGTTCTTCCTGAAGAACCGGCACCTGCTCGGCTTCGACAGCCCGCGCCGCGCCCTCATGACCACCGTGAAGGAGGCGGTCGATAACGCGCTCGACGCCTGCGAGGAGGCCGGGCACCTGCCCGAGATCAGCGTCGACATCGAGCAGACCGCGGAAAACCGATTCCGGGTGACCGTCACCGACAACGGGCCCGGCATCGTGCGGCACCAGATACCCAAGGTCTTCGCCAAGTTGCTCTACGGCTCGAAATTTCACCGCCTCCGCATGTCGCGCGGCCAACAGGGCATCGGGATCAGCGCGGCGGGCATGTACGGCCAGCTCACCACGGGCACCTCGACCCACATCCTGTCCCGGTCCCGCAACCAGAAGATGGCGCACGACATCGCCGTGCAGATCGACACCAAGACCAACGCGCCGACGATCATCTCGGACGACGAGCGCGCGTGGTGCCCCGAGTTTTTCCCGACGGGGCCCGACGGCAAGCCCGGAAAGACCATCACCTACTCGCACGGCACGCGCGTCTCCATCGAGATGGAGGCCGCGTACGTGCGGGGGCGCCTCTCCGTGGACGAATACCTCAAGCAGTGCGCCATCGTGAACCCGCACATGCAGCTCCACTACCGGGTGCGGCTGCTGCCCAAGCAGGACGAGAAGGGCGACGGCGCCCCCCAGGCGACCGCCGCCGACGGGGGTGCCCCCTGGACGTCGTTCTTTCGCGGCGTGGGCGAGATGCCGCCTCCCACGCGGGAGATCAAGCCCCACCCCCACGGCGTCGAGCTGGGCATGCTCATGGCCATGCTCAAGGACACGAATGCGCGGACGCTGCAGGGCGCCCTGTGCCAGGACTTCTCCAGGGTCAGCCCGAAGACGGCCAAGGAGATCTGCGAGCGCGCCAAGCTGTACCCCAACGCCCGCCCCGCCCGCATCGCGCACCACGAGAGCGAGGCGCTGTACAAGGCGATCGGGGAGACCAACCTCATGCGCCCGCCCACGGACTGCCTCGCGCCGATCGGCGAGGGGCAGATCATCGCGGGGCTCAAGAAAGAGATCGAGGCCGACTTCTACACCGCCAAGACCCGCAACCCCGCGGTCTACCGGGGCAACCCCTTCCAGATCGAGGCGGGCATCGCCTACGCCAAACCCGGCGAGAACCAGGACCTCGGCGCCGAGGACCCCGTCCGCCTCATGCGGTTCGCCAATCGCGTTCCCCTCCTCCACATGGGTGGCGCCTGCGCCATGACCAAGGCCGCGATCGGCGTCAACTGGAAGGCCTACGGACTCGCCCAGCCCCGCGGCTCCCTCCCCGTCGGCCCCATGGTCATCATGATCCACATCGCCAGCGTCTGGGTGCCGTTCACCAGCGAGAGCAAGGAGGCCATCGCGCACTATCAGGAGATCATCCGGGAGATCGCCTTCGCCCTGCAGGACTGCGGCAGGCAACTCTCCCACTACCTGAGCCGCAAGCGCCGCGCCGACGAGGCCGCGCGCAAGCGCAGCTTCATCGAGCGCTACATCCCGCACCTCGCCCTCGGCCTCAAGGAGATACTCGCCCTCAACGACCGCCAGGAGAAGACCGTCGTCACCAAGCTCAGCGGGATGCTCGAGCGCACCCATCTCGACGTCTAGCAGCCTGTCGTACTTGGCAAAGTCCGACAGGCTGCTAGAACCCAGAACCCGGAACCCCTCCCCATGCCCTCGAAAAAATCGAAGAAGACCGCCGCCCCGACCCGCCAAGCCCCCGCCAGAGGACCTTCCGCCCCCGAGGTGGTGTCCCGCAAGGCCGCGTCCGGAAAGATCTCGGCCATCGCGGACGCCGTATTCAAGGACATCGTCCAGCGATCCAGGCGCCCCTCGATGAGCTTCCCCGTGCGGTCGCTCCAGAACGTGCGCTACGACACGCGGCGGGGCCACTTCGAGATCCTCGGCAAGAAGGTCACGCGCACGCTATCGTACACGACGGTCAAGACGTTCGCGCAGTCCATGCGCCTGCTCGCCACCACGAAGAACGACCTGCTGGACAAGGATGACATCGCCGGCAAGCGCGAGGTCTATTACAATAGCAAGAGCTGGGGCGAGTGCCGCTTCGACGAGCAGCCCGAGAGCGACGCGCTGCTCGACGACATCGAGGCGATGCTCGCCATCAACCGCGAGCAGCTGGGCTACATCCCCGAGGAGCGCGGGGGCGACGTCTGCGGCCCGATCACCGTCATCGACCGCGACCCCTCATCCGGAAAGCCGATCCGCATCAACTGCAAGGAGCTCGGCACCGGCGCATGGAGTGTCCCCTCGCGCGTGGAGCACCTCGGGTTCGAGACGAGGGCGAAATTCATCCTGGTCGTTGAGACGGCGTCGCTCTTCCAGCGCCTCGTGCACCACCGGTTCTTCGACCGCGCGAATTGCGTCCTGGTGTCCATGAGCGGGGTTCCCACCCGCGCGTGCCGCCGTTTCGTCCGCCGGCTCGCCGACGACCAGCGGTTGCCGGTGCTGGCCTTCACGGACGGTGACCCCTACGGGTACTGCAACATCTATCGCACGCTGAAGGTCGGCTCCGGCCAGGCGGCCCACATCAACCGGTTCTTCTGCGTCCCGCAGGCGCAGTTCCTCGGCGTGACGCCCCAGGACATCAAAGACTATAAGTTGGAGGACGCGACGCATCCCCTCGAGGAGGCGGACATCAAGCGCGCCAAGGATGCGCTCAAGAACGACCCGTTTATCCAACACCACAAGGAGTGGCAGAAGGCGCTCGAGGACATGCTCAAGATGGGGGTCCGCATCGAGCAGCAGGCCTTCGCGAAGCACGGCCTGAACTTCGTCCTGGAGAGATACCTCCCCGAGAAACTCAAGAAGGGCAAGTTCCTGCCGTAGGGCCGGCGGGCCGTCCTACCTCAGGACCTGGCCGCCCGTCGCGCGGCACAGCGCGACGAGGGCCCTGTCTGGCTCCTGCTCCAGCGTGTGCAGATAGACGGCCACCTTGGGATCGCATTCCGTCGCGATGAGGCGGAGTTGCTCGACCGCCTCGGGCGCGACCGTGTCCTGAAAGTCGCTGAAGAAGTAGATGGCGTCGGCGAATGGATATCGCCGCATTGCCGCGCTCATGGCGTAGGCGGCGTCGGCCGGCGAGCCGATGTCGGCGCCGGGCCCCGCGATCTGGTGAAAGGCGCAGTTGGGCACCTCGATCTCTGCCATCACGCGGACGCCTGCGCGCCTGGTCATGTCGCGCATCTTCTCCCGCGCCCGCTCCATTTTCTGGTCCGACTGCATCGATCCCGAGGCATCGAGCAATACGATGATCGCGCTCGCCTTGACGGTCCCGCCGCCCAGCGAGAAACTGCGGGGGCCGGTTCCGCTGCCGAATGGACCCTTTCCCAATCCGCCCATCCCATCGCGGCTTCCCCCTAAACCGAGCATGCGGGACTTGATGTCGTCGCCGCCCGAGAGCAAGCCGGGCATCGCCGATGGGACCGGGACCGTCAGGACATTGATCGGCTTTCCCGGTGCCGGATCCGTCCGCACCGCGGCCATCCCCGGCGGAGGCTTGAGGGTGGGCAACCGGATGGAGGGCCCCACGGGTTGCGGTGGTGGCCCCAGGTCGATGAAGAACTCGTGGCTCACCAGCCTGGGCGCCCGCGGAGACGTGCCCCCGAGAAGCCTGAACCCCCAGAACAGTCCCAGCACCACCACATGCAGCAAGACCGAGGCGACGAGCATCACGGCCAGCACGTCGTTCTTCGCGATCGACAGCAGGGGGCGCGAGCACGCGCGGGAGAGCGCCGCGAGAAATCTTCCGGCCCAAGAGCCCGAACCTGTCCGGGCCCGATCACGCCATCGGTCGCGGGCCCCCACGACCGACCAGAAGAATCTGTCGCCGCGCCCCGCGGGGCCCCGCCCTAACTTGACCCTCCGCCCCTGTCGCGATGATCCCACGATCTGGGCGCGGCCCTTTGCGGAGCGCCGGGTGCCCACGCCGCTTTTCCATGAGCGCGACGCGCCGGCGGGCGGCCTGTCGGCATCGGGCCGACGAGTCTTTCCCGCGGAACCATCTTTGGGCCTGGGCATCAGAGGATCAGAAGACTTCTAGCAGCCTGTGGGACTTCGCCAAGCCCGACAGCCTCATGGGGTTTCGCGACGCGCCGGGAACCTGCGGCCGGCGGGGTGGCCGTGCACACTCCCGGCGCCGGCGCGGAGCGGAGGGAATACGCCCACCCACACCCGATTTCCCTCGGGCACACCGTCACGGTCGCGCCCGCAGGACGAGTCCATCCGACCACTCGCCCTTCGCGTAATTGAAACCCCGACGCGATGAGACCGTGTCGGCCGCCAGGGGACCGGTGATCTTCTCGAGGAGATCCTTGGTGCCCCGGGAGACGACGAGCAGCCCGCCGGGGTTGCGGCGCAGCCATTCCTGCACCTCCGCGGCGGTCTCCAGCGCGTCGATCCGTCGCCCGGCGTAGAAGTGCGACGTCGGTTCCTGCTGGCCGATGAACGCCACGTTCTCCCCCCTTCCGGCGAGCGCCCGGACATCTTCCCCCAGCGCGGGACCCAGCTTGATCGCATCCAGCGCCGGCATCACGCCAAAGACCACCGGGACCAGAAACAGAATCGTGCCCACGAGGGTGCCGAGTGCCAGCCGCCCGACCCCGCTCTTGAACCGCAAAAAAAAGGCGCCCGCCCCAAGCATGGCGATCGCTCCCGCGACTGCGCTCGGCGCCCAGAGGCCGGGCACGCCCAAATAGGGTGGCACGATGATCAGGGCCAAGCCCGCACCCATTGTCACGACGAGGTCAGCCCGCAGCACGGGCCACAGCCAGCGCGCGTCGCGCGCGTCGGGCGCAGACTGCCGCCAGCGGGCCAGCGCACCGCCCACCGCCAAAGCCAGCGCCGGCATGACCGGGGCGATATAGTGGGGCAGCTTCGTCTGCACGCATGCCATCGCGGCCACCGGGACCACCGCCCAGCACACGACGATGCGGCGGAACTCGGCATCCCCAACGCGCCCTCCAACCACCGATGATATCGCCGCCGGGAGGGCGCCGGCCCACGGCACACAACCGACCAGGACCACGACCGGGTAATAGAACAGGAATGCCGCGATGCCACCGCCGTGCCCCTCCAGGGGCGTTAGGCTTCTCTCGATCACGTGGAACCCCACGCCCACCCGCAGAAAAGCACCCCCCGTCGCATGGTTCGCTGGGATCGCCCACGCCAAGAAAATCGCGGCCCCGATGGCCAAGCCCAGACCCACCCCAGGGACTGCGCGGCGGACGCCCGTCGCCCTGCGGTCGGAAGCCATGACCGCAAACATGACCATCGCGGGCAACAGCCCCGCCGGACCCTTGGTCAAGAAACTGCCCCCCATCGCGAGGCCCAACAGGATCACGTCGCGCGCCCGGCCACCACTAGACGCGAGCCTCAGAAAAATCGCCATCTGCGCCGTTGTCAGAAAGAGCAGCACGGAATCGGTGGTCGCCGCAGCCCCCAGATAAATCGGCATCGCGCTCGAGGCCAATATCGCCATGGCCCACAGGCCCGCCTCCCGGGATAACAGGCGACGCCCGATCTGGTACGTCAGCAGGCACGTCCCGCCCAGGGCGAGACAGCTGAAAAAGCGGAACGCCTCCTCCCTAGGCCCGACGGCCCGAACCGCGAGCGACATCAGCCAATAGATCAGCGGCGGCTTGTGCAATCGCGGCTCGCCGTTAAACGTCGGCACCAGATAGTCCCCGGAGGCAATCATCTCCGCGGTCGCCTGCCCGTACCGCGCCTCGTCCCGGTCCCAGAGCCGTGTCTGGCCCGCGATCAAGAGCTCGGCGCAGACCACCAGCACCGGAAGCCAGACCGGGGCCATAGCCCGAAAACGCTGGAACGTCACCACCCCCCTTTAACCGGTCCAATCTGACCATGGCCCAAGTTGCGATAGAGACTCCGCGGATCATGCGTCCCGACCCCCCAATCGCGCACGGCCCCCTCCTCCCTGTCCTGATGCCAAGGGGCCAGGGCTCCGGTCTCAAATCCAGGATTCCGGACGGCCGTCTCAGCGCCGAGACGCGTCCCCAGCAGGGCGATCGGTGCCCCAGCAAGGCCGCAGGCCACCATCAGCCCCGAAGCGATGCCATGGCTCATTGTCCATCGCTCAATCAAGCGCACGCCACGGCACTTTATGCAACGCGCATGGGGCCGTCCACCCATTTGCGCGAACCCGGGTCCTCGCGTGACCGGGCAATATCCCGGCCGTCGCCGGTCCCCGCGCGCAAAATGACCCCCGGCTTGCCGGGTATCCCACTTTTGTACTTCCCTCGCGTCCCCCGCCGCGGAAACATCCCCGCCATGCATCGCCCCGCCACCACCCTCCTCGCCCTCGTCGCCGCGATCCGATTGGCACCCGCCGCAGACCTCAAGGACATCGCGCCCGATTTCGAACTGCCCTTCCGCCAGGTGCACCTGGACTTCCACACCAGCGAGGCGATCCCCGACGTCGGCAAGGCGTTCGATCCCGACGAGTTCGCCTCGACGCTGCACGACGCGCACGTCAATTCCGTCACTGTTTTCGGGCGATGCCACCACGGCTGGATCTATTATGACACGAAGCTGTTTCCCGAGCGCAGGCACCCGAACCTGAAGCGCCCCAACCTCCTCAAGGAGCAGATCGAGGCCTGCCACAAGCGCGGCATCCGCGCGCCCGTCTACATCACGGTCCAGTGGGACCAATTCACGGCAAACGCCCACCCCGAGTGGATCATGAAGAACCAGAAGGGCGGCTTCGTCGGCGACACCCCGGGGCCGGTCGACGGCGGCTTCTATCGCCGGCTGTGCCTGAACTCCCCCTACGTCGACTTTCTCAAGAGGCACCTCGCCGAGCTGTTCGAGCGGGTCCCCGTCGACGGCCTCTTCCTCGACATCGTCGATGACCAGCCCTGCCACTGCGACTTCTGCAAGAAGGGCATGGCGGCCGAGGGCATCGACACCGCCAAGCCCGATGACGTCGCCCGGTACGCCCGGCAGGTCCTCGACCGCTTCCGCATCGAGCTGACGCACCACATCCGGTCCCTGGACGCGAAGTGCACCATCTTTTACAACGCGGGCCACATCGGCCCGAAATCCCGGCCCACCATCGACTGCTACACGCATCTCGAGATGGAGTCCCTCCCCAGCGGCGGGTGGGGCTATGTCCACTTCCCGCTCTCTGTCCGCTACGTCCGCACCCTCGGCAAGGACTCCCTCGGCATGACGGGCAAGTTCCACACATCCTGGGGCGACTTCCATTCATACAAGAATCCCGCCGCGCTCCAGTTCGAGTGCTTCCAGATGCTCGCGCTCGGCGCCAAGTGCTCCATCGGCGACCAGCTCCATCCCTCCGGTCGCCTCGATGCCGCCACGTATCGGCTTATCGGATCGGTCTACGCCGAGGTGGAGAAGAAGGAGCCGTGGTGCCGGGGCGCGAGGGCGCTGACCGACATCGCCGTGCTCTCGCCGGAGGAATTCATCCGCGAGCGCATCCCCGAGCCCTCCGCGGGGGTCGTCCGCATGCTCCAGGAGGGCCGCCAGCAGTTTGACATCCTCGACACCAAGGGCGACTTCTCGCCCTACAAGGTCCTCATACTCCCGGACGCGATCGCCGTCGACGAGGCCCTCGCCAAGAAGATCGCCGATTACATCGAGAAGGGCGGCTCGCTCATCGCCTCGTACGAATCTGGGCTGGAACCCGGCAAGGCGCACTTCGCCCTCCCCCAGCTCGGCGTCACGAAGGTCGATGACGCGCCCACCGATGGCTCGGGCCAGCCCGCGCGGGGTCGCAGCTACCCGAGGAACAACTACGCGGACTACATCAAACCCGCAGGCAAGATCGGCAAGGGCCTCGAGCCCACCGAGCACGTCATGTACCTCCGCGGGTTGCGCGTCGCCGCGGATGATGGCGCCCTGACCCTCGCGCCCGCGATCCGCTCGTACTTCGACCGCACGCCCGAGCACTTCTGCTCGCACAAGCAGACGCCTTCCTCCGGCGAGGTCGAACAGCCCGCCATCGTCCGGAAGGGCCGCTGCATCTACTTCGCCCACCCCATTTTCACCCAATACTACCGCAGCGCCCCGCGCTGGTGCCGCGTCCTGTTCCTCAACGCGCTCGACGCGCTGCTCCCCGAGCCCCTCCTCCGCGTCGAGGCGCCCACGACGGCGATCGCCTCCCTCAACGAGCAGCCCGGGGAGAAGCGCTGGATCCTCCACCTGCTCCACTACATCCCGGAGCGCCGCGGCAAGGAGTTCGACATCATCGAGGACGTCATCCCGCTCGCCGACGTGAGGACTTCCATCCGTGTCCCCTCCAAACCCGCCAAGCTCACGGCCGTGCCCCAGGGGGAAGACCTACCTTTCTCCTATAAGGGCGGCCGCGCTTCCTTCACCCTCCCCAAACTCGTCGGCCACCAGATGGTCGAGATCAAGTTCTGACTCGAAAATTCCAGATGTAGCCACGGTCGCCAGACCGTGGACCCGCGGGCAGATCGGGCGATCCCATCGGTGACCACGCGGGCCGCGCCAGGCCCGCCCGCAGACTCTTGCCCATCCAGCCTTGTCCTACGCCGCCGGCGCGCGTAACCTTTACCGTAAGCCCCTTCCATGAAAACAGCCACCCGCCGAGAATTCCTGAAGACAGCCGCCGCAGCGATCGGCATGCCGGTGATCGTGCCCGCGCGCGTGCTGGGGAAGAATGCGCCCTCGAATCGCGTGACCATGGGCTGCATCGGGGTGGGCGGCATGGGGATGCGCGACCTGCGCGCGGCCATGGCCAACGAGGACGTGCAGATCATCGCGGCGTGCGACCCGGTGAGCGCCAGCGACCAGTACGGCCACTGGTTCAAGGATGGCTGGCAGGGCCCGTGGTTCGGGCGGATCTCGGCCAAGAACATCGTCGAGGATCACTACGCGAAGCAGGCGGGGCGCGACGATTTCAAATGCTGCGACGCCTACGCGGATTACCGGGAGCTGCTGGCGCGCGACGACATCGACGCGGTCACGGTCGTCACGCCCGACCACTGGCACGCGCCCATCACGATCGCCGCGGCCCGCGCGGGCAAGGACATCTACTGCGAGAAACCGCTCTCGCTGACGATCGCCGAGGGCCGGGCGATGGTCAACGCCGTGCGCCAGAATGGCAGGATCCTGCAGACCGGCACCCACCGCCGGTCGTTCCCGTCCGCACGCTTTCTCTGCGAGCTGATCCGCAACGGGCGCATCGGCAAGATCAAGAAGATCTACGTCGAGATCGGCAAGAATCACCGCGTCGGGCCGCGCGATGGCTGGCAGCCGCAGCCCGTGCCCGAGTGGCTCGACTACGACATGTGGCTCGGCCCCGCCCCATGGGCCCTGTACCACAAGGACCGGTGCCTCTACTCGTTCCGCTTCATCAGCGATTACTCGGGCGGCAACGTGACCAATCTCGGCGCCCACATGATCGACCTGGTGCAATGGGCGACGGGCCACGACGGCTCCGGGCCCGTCGAGGTGGAGGACCTCGGCGGCGTGTTTCCCACCCACGCGCTCTTCGACGTAGCCGACCCCGCTCGCTTCCGGTGCCGCTACTCGGACGGCACCTCCTTCGAGTGCCACACCGGCGAGAGGTTCGCCTACGTCAAATTCGAGGGCACCGATGGCTGGCTGGCGTTCGACGACCGCATCTACGCCTCGGATGACCGCCTCCTGCAGGACAAGATCGGGCCAGATGAGATCCACCTCTACGAGTCCGACGACCACATGCGGAATTTCATCGATTGCGTGAAGAGCCGGCGCGAGCCGGCGGCCCCCGTCGAGATCGGCCACAGCTCGGCGGCCGTCTGCCACCTGGGCAACATCGCGATGACACTTAAGGCCAGGCTGAAGTGGGATCCCGCCGCGGAGCAATTCAGCGGCCCCGGCGCCGAGGCCGCCAACCGCATGCTGGTCCGCTCGTACCGGAAGCCATGGGTGCTTTAGGCAGCATGGTGGTCGCCCTCGCGGCGATGGGCGCGGCCTCCCTGGCCCCGGCAGCCGAGACCCAGGGGCAGCCCGCCAAGCCACCGGAGAAACCCAAGTGGGCCAAGGTCGTGCCCAAGACCCCCGAGGGATTCAAACTGGTCACGGACACCATCGCCACCTATGGCACCAACAGGGTCGAGATCTCCGTTTACGTGCCGCAGCGGGATGGATCATACCCCTGCATACTCGACATCCATGGCGGCGGTTGGCAGGCGCGCCAGGTCGAGTCCGACAAACCGATGATGGAGCGCCTCGCCGAGCGCGGCTTCGTCACCGCCCTCGTCGCCTACCGTCTCTCGTCCATGGCCCCCTACCCGGCCGCCCTGCACGACTGCAAGGCCGCCGTCCGCCACCTGCGCGCCAACGCCCGGCGCTACAAGATCGACCCGAAGCGCATCGGCGTCATGGGGGGATCGGCGGGCGGCCACCTCTCGGGACTCTTGGCCATGACATCCGGCAAGCGCGAGTTCGAGGGCCCCGGCCCCAACCCCACCTACCCCAGCGACGTCCGGGCCTGCATCGTGATGGCTGCCACGCAGGACCTCGAGGCCGCCAACCGCGAGAAGACCTCGACCAACGCGGTCGTCTTCTTCGGCGCAAGCTGCACCGAGAAGCCCGGGGTCTATCGCGAGGCATCGCCCATCGCACACGTGCGCGCCGGCGTTCCACCGGTCCTGTTCATCGAGGGCGAAAAGGACTCCGCCAAGATCGGGCGCCCTGAGATGCAGGAGAAACTCCGCTCGCTCGGCATCGAGACGGCTGTCCACACGCTGCCCGGCGCCCCCCATCCCTTCTGGATGAGCCAGCCATGGCTCGACCAGACCGTCGACCTCGCGGCAGAATTTTTCAAACGCCACCTCGGCGAACCGGCGATCCGACCTTAGGAGGCAGTCGGACCCTGTCCGGCAGCCACAATCGAAAATTCGTGGCCACGGTCGCCAGACCGTGGACCCGTGGGCGGATCGAACGATCTCCGGCAACCGGGCGTCCGGGGCACGGGATCGAGCTGGTCGCGCGGAAGCCGCCTGAAGGCGGCACTACGAGCCCAAGGCCGCGGGAACGTTCGTAGTGCTGCCTTCAGGCAGCCTCGGTTCACCCGACGTGCTACTGGCAGGGCTGGCTCGAGCATACCGTCGGCTCCCACATAGCGGCCCGGGGACGGTCCGCACTCCACGGGCCTTCGGCCGAAATCAGGCGATATCCTGGGCCATCGCGGCGCCCGGTTTCGCGCGCGGCGCTTTGCGGTGCGTCCTCGCACCTCTTTGCGCCGAAGCAGGTGAGGATTTTTCATCCCCCGGTGGTCCAGTGGCTGCCGGATGCGATCTCCTCTGAAACTTCAAAGTTCCGCGCGCGCCGATGCGTGCCACAAGAAAGACGGAATTAGGCGGTTATGCGCATGCCGCCAGGACGACTCGCGCCGCCGATAGGGCACCCTCGACTGGACGGGCCACAACCGCTATAGGGTCTTTCATGCACTCCCATCCGTCCCGCCCACTGACCCGCCGCCAATTCTCCGGACGGCTCCTCGGCGCCGCCGCGCCGTTCGCGATACTCGGGCGCGCCCGCGCGCAGGCCCCCGACGCCGCACCCGTGCGCGTGATCACCCGCGGCCCGAGGCACCACTGGTTCGCCTACTACGACAAGGTGCAATTCGACCCGTCGAGCCGCCTCGCCCTCTGCAACGAGGTCGAGTTCGAGCACCGCTCCCCGACCGCCGATGACCGCATCCGCGTCGGCATGGTGGACATCTCCGACGGCGACAAGTGGACAGAGCTGGGCGAGAGCCGCGCGTGGAATTGGCAGCAGGGCTGCATGCTCCAATGGCTCCCGGGATCCTCCAGCGAGGTCATCTGGAACGACCGCGAGGGCGACCGCTTCGTCTCGCACATCCTCGACGTGAAATCCGGCAAGCGCCGCACCCTCCCCAATCCCATCTACGCCATCAGCCCCTGCGGCACCTGGGCGGTCGCCCCCGATTTCCGCCGCCTCAACGACACGCGCCCCGGCTACGGCTACGCGGGCATACCCGACCCCAACCGCGAGATCCTCGCGCCCGAGGACGCCGGCATCTGGAGGATGGACCTCCGCACGGGACAGCAATCCCTCCTGCTCTCGTTCGCCGATCTGGCCAGACTCCCGCAGCCCGGCGGCTTTTCGCCCAACGCCAAGCACTGGTTCAATCACCTGCTCGTCGCCCCGGGCGGCAAGCGCTTCACATTCCTCCACCGCTGGCAGGGCGAGGCCGAGGGCAAGAGCTGGAAGACGCGCATGCTCACCGCCAACGCCGACGGCTCCGGCCTCCATCTCCTGATACCCTCCGGAAAGGTATCGCATTTTGTGTGGCGCGACGCGTCGCACATCCTGGCCTACGCGGGCTATGGCCCCGACGCTAAGGAATGGCGCTTCCAGGTCTTCGAGGACCTCACGGGCAAGTCCGAGGTGATCGAGGGCATGATGCCCAGGGACGGCCACTGCACCTACGTGCCCAACACCAAAGACCAGTGGATCCTCTGCGATACGTACCCCGACAAGGATCGCATGCAGACCCCCTACCTCTTCCACCTGCCCACCGGGCGACTTGTCACCCTCGGCCGCTTCCTCCTCCCAAAAGAGTACTCCGGCGAATGGCGCTGCGACACGCACCCCCGCACGAGCCCCGACGGCCGCTGGGCCACGATCGACTCGCCCCACGCCGACCAGGGCCGCCAGCTCCACCTCATCGATATCTCGCGGATCGTCGGGTGAATGGCCCCGCGCGGCGGGGCACCACCGGGGCAGAAAATGTAGCCGAAGCCGTCAGGCTTTGGCCAAACGCTTACGCGTTCGGCTACAGGATCGGCGTTCGGCGACGGGAATTTTCCAGTCTAGCCCGCCAATTCCGGAAACACCCCGGCGACCGCGGGATTGACGATGCGGCCCGCGCGCATGTTGACCGCGGCGGCGCGCCCCGGGGAGAGTCCGGCGAACCCTTCCGGGCCCCGGGCCGCCAGTTCGCGCGCATAGGGCAGGGTGGCGTTGCACAGGGCGTGGCTGCTGGTGCGCCCCACCGCCCCGGGCATGTTCGTCACGCAGTAGTGGACGACGCCATCGACGATGTACGTCGGCTCGCGGTGGGTCGTCGGGCGGCTGGTCTCAAAGCACCCTCCCTGATCGATGCACACGTCAACGATCACGGCCCCGTTTTTCATCCGCGCCAGGTGCTCGCGCGTCACCAGCCGGGGCGCGCGCCCGCCCGGCACGAGCACCGCGCCGATCACCAGATCCGCCGACAGGAGATGGCGCTCCACGGCGTGCGGGTCGCAATAGACGGTCGTGACGTTCGCCGGCATGACATCCGCGAGATAGCGCAGCCGGTCGAGGCTGATGTCCATCACCACCACGTTCGCGCCCAGTCCGGCGGCCACGCGCGCCGCATTGGTGCCCACCACGCCCGCGCCGAGCACCAGGACGTTGGCGCGCTCGACACCCGCGACGCCGCCCAACAGGATGCCCCGCCCCATCATGGGCCGCTCGAGGAACTTTGCGCCCTCCTGCACGGCCATCTTCCCCGCGATCTCGCTCATCGGGGTGAGCAGGGGCAATCGGCCGTCCGCGTCCGAGAGCGTCTCGTAGGCCACGGCCGTGATGCCCGCACCCAGGCACGACTCGGTCAACTCCCGGGATGCCGCAAAGTGGAAATAGCAGAACACCGCCTGCCCCGCCCGCAGCATCGAGACCTCGGGCGCCTGGGGCTCCTTGACCTTCACGATCAGGTCGGCCGGGCCATAGACCTCACGGGCCGTCCTCACCACCGAGGCGCCCGCCGCCTCGTATTCGGCGTCGGCGAAGCCGCTGCCCAGCCCCGCCCCCGACTCCACGACCACGCGGTGGCCGTCCTGCGCCAGGAGCTGCGCGCCGACCGGCAGCACCGCCACCCGATACTCGTCCGCCTTGATCTCCTTCGGAATACCTACTGTCATGCGGGGCCTCCTCAACCCGATCCCGTCACGGCCCGAGATTGTCGGACACGAGGCTCTCGGTCAGCCCCTTCTCCGGCGGGCCGCCTTCCGTGAAAACGTTATCGCGTATCAGGATCTTCCGGCAGGGCGCATCGCCCTCGACAGAGATCGGCGGGGCCGACAGCTCGCCAAAGGTGTTGCCCGTGATCGCGATGTGGCTCGCCCCCGACAGCACGATCCCCGCCGCAACATTCTCGCCCTCCTTGACGCGCTTGGCGCCCTCGCCGATGTGCGAGTCCGCTATGGCGTTGCCCGATATCGCGTTGCGCCCGGAAGCCGGGCCCGCGCGGATCGCGAACTTCCCGCACAGGGGAAAGCTGTTCCCCGTGACCGCGCAGCCGTGCGCGTCGCGCAGGTCCACCCCGCCCCCGAAATCGTGCGCGATGACGTTGGCCGAGATCGTGATCCCGTAGGCGTCGCGGTCGAGGATCACGCCCGTGCCCTGGCACTCCTCGATCATGTTGCCGACCACCTGGGACCCGTAGGTGTTCTCGATCACGACGCCGTTGCCCAGGTGGTCGTCGACGTTGTTCCCCGACATGCAGAGATTGAAGCCGTCCGCGCACACCACCGCGTCCTGATTCTCCTCAAAGTGATTTCCCACCACGACGATGTCGTGATTCGCGATCAGCCGAAGGCCCGCGCCCTTGTTATAGGTGATGAGGCAGTTGGCCACGCGCGGGTCCTCGTAGCAATTGTCCAGCCGGATGCCGTCGCCCCCGTGGCCGCTCACCGTCAGCCGATCCAAGAGGATCTCGTTCACCCGGATGGCCTCGATCCCGTGGCCGCTGGCCGCGCAGCCCGTGAGCCGGAAATTGCTGAGCTGCACGCGCCAGAGCGTCTCCTTCGGCCCGCCCGATGCCGGCGGCCGCACGACGATCGCCGCGTGCCGCGCCAGGTTGGTGCTCTCCAGCCACGTCGCGCTCCCGCAGCCCTCGATCGTCACGTCGCCGCGCTCAAGCACCAGCGGTGCACCCATCTCGAATTTTCCGGGCGGCAGCTTCACGAGGCCACCCTCGGGGGGCAACGCATCGATCGCCGCCTGCAGGCTGGGGTACCCCGACGCATCGATCACCGCGCGGGCCCCCGCCGACCCCCCCTCGGCGCCCGCTCCCACCACGGCACCGGAAGGCGCCACGGCCAGAACACACATGACCCAGAAGACCCTTGCGCACGCCATAAGCACCTCACCACTGATCGGGCCACCCCGAGGTTTCGGCTCACTCTACGATGCCTCAGGCCGCGTACGCAAGCGTCTGCCGACCGGGGCTGACCTGAAACTTCATGCCGCAGCGGGGATGGGTGCGATCAGGTAACCCATTTCCTTTGCGATGCTTGCGATGTTCCGAAGGCGGCGCTGTTTAAAACGTTCTTCGTAGGCGGCAAGTCCCTCGT
>JADLBR010000214.1 GCA_020847615.1 Verrucomicrobiia bacterium | reverse complement strand
TGGCACGCCAGCCTGGCATCCACGTCATCTCATCGCTCCAGACCGAGGCGATCGAGCAGGCCTTCCGGATGATCCGCGCCAAGCGGCAATTCGAGGAGACACGGCTCCTCGTCCTCAAGGGCACCGAGCGCAAGGAAACCGTCCTCGAGCGGCTCGGCACCAAGATCCGCTACGTCCCGCGCGATACCCTCCATGAGCTCTTCAACCGCATGCCCCTCACCGACGAGGCGCGGCAGATCGCCACCACCGCCAAGAAGAACGCCGAGCGGGTCGTCGAGCCGAGCAGGGACGATCTCCACAACGCGGCCCGCGCCTTCATGACCGCCCGCCGGCTGATCCGGGACGAGGGCGCAAACGCCATCACCTCCGACTGCCTGGGCATGGTCTCGTCGCGCGTCGTGCCGACGCCCCCCTGCATGGCGGTGTCCATGTTCCAGGATCACGGGGTGACCTACGGCTGCGAGGCCGATGTCTTCGGCGCGCTGTCCCTCATGCTCTCCAGCTACCTGCTCGACAAACCGGGCTTCATGAACGACCCGGTCCCCGAGACGGTCAAGAACGTCCTGGTCGCCGCGCACTGCGTCTGCGGGACGAAGCTCGACGGGTTCGGTGGCCCCCGCGAGCGCCACATCCTCCGCTCGCATTCCGAATCCAACCTCGGCGTCGCCCTCCAGGTCGTCTGGAAAGAGGGAAGGCCATGCACGCTGGTGCGATTCACGAGCCCGCACGAGCTGATCGTCGACACCGGCGTCGTGGTGGGCAACGTCAACACGCCGCCCGCCGGCGGTTGCCGCACTAGCGTCGAGATCCAGATGGACAAGGTCGAGGATGTCCGCGACGTCGCCGGCTTCCACCAGGTGGTGTTGGCGGGCAATCACCGGCGCGATCTCGAGGCCTTCTGCCAGATGTGGGGCATCAAGATGGTCGGCTCCCCCGAGCGCGCGCCCAGGGAGCAGGGCGCATGAGGATCCCCATCCCGTTCGCGGCGGCGGCATGCCTCGCCGTGGCCGCGGCTTCCGCAGATATCGAGATCCGGTCACCGGGTTTCGAGCCCTCCCAGGTCGCCCCCGACGGCTCCCTGATCGAGCCCTGGGGAACCGTCGCCCTGCGCCTCGTCGCACCGGCCGGCGCTGCGGTCGAGCAGCAGAAGCAGGACGAGCCCATGCCGGCGGCGATCACCGTGTCGAAGGCCGGCCCGGTCGCGCTCCGCCAAACGGCCTATCGCGCCCCGATCTGGCCCGAGGGCACCGACGTTATCGAGGCCCTGGCCGAAAACGGCGGCGAGCAACCGGCCGAGGCCCTGATCGAACTGGCCCTGCCCGAGAAGATGAACCTCGGCGAGGCGATCGGCCTCATCGAGGGCAGGCCTTCGCTCGCGCTGCCGCGGGGCATCCTCCCATCGCGCGAGGAGCGCGACTGGGGCTGCGCGGGCGGCGTCTCGGCCCTGCGCGGCTGGGCCAAGCCCGACCGCCCCTGCGACCCAGCCTTTAAGAGCGTCGCCGCGGGCATGGGCGGCGTCGCCATCCGCTACCGGTTCGCCATTCCACCCGGTGGCGCGAGAACCGTCGTCCTCGGTTTCTGCGAGAGCCACCACGAAACCCCGAACTCCCGGATGATGATCGCCACCGCCGAGGGCGCCGCGCCCCACCGCATCGACCCGGTCGCCCGCTGGGGCCGCCATGTCCCCGGTGTCGTCCGTTTCGCGGCCATCGACGCGAACCGCGACGGTCGCCTCGATGTCGCCGTCGCCCCAGACCCCTCATCCGCGGACCGCAACCCCATCCTCAACGCCATCTGGGTCTTTGATCCGCCCGCCGCTCCCGATGACGCCCCCATCCTCGCCGGCACCTCCAGCCCCGCGGCCGAACGATACGTCGATGTCGGCGGCGAAAACGACCAGTCCCTCTATCCCCCGGGCAACATCCGCTACGCCATCCCCCTGCAACCCGGCGAGCGGCGCGAGTTGCTCTTCCTAGCCCGATGCCCGGGCGCACGGGCCGTTGCCGATCCGACCACCACCGCCTGGAACCCGGCCTCCCTCCGCAAGGCCGCCGCCGATGTCTGGAAGGCCCGCTGGCCCGAGCCCGCCACCACCCCGACACCAAAACTCCCGTAGCCGAACGCGGCTTGCCTTGCCGCCGCCTTCCGTCACATACTCCGGCCCCACAACCCATGAGAACGCACCCCGTCCTCGCCATCGCCATGGCCCTCGGTTGCTTCGGCTCCGCCCGCGCTTTCGACGGCCTGGCCGTCAGCCTCGAGAACATCCACCGCCTCTCGGATGTCCAGACCCGTTCGATCAGCCCGGAAAACTTCACCGGCGAGAAGGGCAAGGGCGGCATGGCCACCCTGGAGCAGGGCACCGCGGCCGATGCCGCGCGCGACCTCGGTCGCGGATGGAAGGTCAACCCCTTCGTCAACATCAAGCCGGGCCAGACGTTCACCCTCGCCGAGATCACCGGCCCCGGGGCGATCCAGCACATCTGGATGACCCCCACGGGCAACCGCCGCTTCAGCATCCTGCGCATGCACTGGGATGACGAGGAGCACCCCTCGGTCGAGTGCCCCGTCGGCGACTTTTTCGCCAACGGCTGGGGGCCTTACGCGCAGGTGAACTCGCTGGCCGTCTGCGTCAATCCCGGCAGCGCCTACAACTGCTACTGGCCCATGCCGTTCCGCAAGAAGGCCAAGATCACCATGACCAATATCGCCGACCAGCCGATGCGGCTGTACTATCAGATCGACTACGCGCTCGGGCCGGTCGCCGACGACGCGGCCTATCTCCACGCCCAATTTCGGCGCGTCAACCCACTCCCGCAGAAACAGGTCTACACCATCCTCGATGGCGTGAGGGGCCGCGGCCATTATGCGGGTACCTACATGTGCTGGGGCGTCAACAGCAGCGGCTGGTGGGGCGAGGGCGAGATCAAGTTCTTCATCGATGGCGACAAGGAGTTCCCCACCATCTGCGGCACCGGCACCGAGGACTATTTCTGCGGCTCGTACAACTTCCACGTCCGCGACCCGAACACCAACCAGGGCGACGCCGCCGGCTACCGCGAGTTCACCACGCCGTACTCTGGCCTCTGCCAGGTCTTGCGCCCCGATGGCCTCTACAATTCCCAGATGCGCTTCGGCCTCTACCGCTGGCACATCCCCGACCCCGTCCGCTTCACCGCCGAACTCCGCGTCACCATCCAGGCCCTCGGCTGGCGCGCCAATCACCGATACCTGCCCCTCCAGGACGACATCGCATCGGTCGCCTTCTGGTATCAGGCCGAACCCCACGCCGCCTTCCCGCCGCTCCCCTCGCGCGACGATCTCGAAATCAACTGAGGATACACCATGCCCCAAGAGACACCGACCACTTCCTGGATAAACAGCTACGTCGACGCGCACGTCCGCGCGCTCCGCTCCGTCCCCGCCGATAAGGTCGCCGAACTCGTCGGCGTCCTCCGCGCCGCATTGGACGGCGACCGCCAGATCTTCGCGTTCGGCAACGGCGGCTCCGCGGCGAACGCCTCGCATTTCGCCACTGATCTCGGCAAGGGCGCCTCCGACAAGATCGGGCGCCGCTTCCGCGTCATATCGCTCAACGACAACGTCTCCTGGCTCACCGCCCTCGGCAACGACTACGCCTATGAGGATGTCTTCGTCCGCCAGCTCCAAAACTACGCGCGCCCCGGCGACGTCGTCCTCGGCATGTCGGTCAGCGGCTCTTCGCCCAACGTCGTCAAGGCCTTCCGCTGGGCGCGCGACAATGGCCTCGTCACCGTCGCCCTCTGCGGCTCCAAACCGGGCGGCATCCGCGACATCGCCGCCCACGTCATCGCCATCGACGACGGCCACTACGGCCGCGTCGAGGACTCCCACATGCTCATCTGCCACCTCCTCTGCTACGCGTTCATGGAATTGGGTTCTTAGTTCTTGGTTGGTTGTTGGATGTTCGTTGTTGAATGTCGGTTATTGGGAGTTGACTCGGCCCCATGCCCACGGGAAGCGGAACACCGAAGACGGAAAACGGAAAACGGCTTCTCCTGGCGATTGAGATCGGCGCTTCGAAGTGCCAGATGGCGCTCGGCGACGCGGGGGGCATCGTCGCTGCCCGCCATCGCGCCGCCGTGGATCGCGCGGCCGGCGGCGCCGGCATCCGGGCGCAAATCGAGTCCGCCGTCGCGGCATGGCGCCGGCAGGGACACAGCTGGGCCGCCGTCGGCTGCGGCTACGGCGGCCCCGTGGATTGGCAGACCGGCAGGATCTGCTGCTCCCACCACGTCGTCGGCTGGGATGATTTTCCACTCGCCGATTGGCTCCGCGATCTCTGCGGCGCCCCCGCCATCGTCGATAATGACACCAATGTCGCCGCGCTTGGCGAGGCGCTCCTCGGCGCCGGAAGGGGCGACAACCCCGTCTTCTACACGAACTCGGGCAGCGGCGTCGGCGGCGGCCTCGTCGCCGATGGCCGCATCTTCCACGGCGCGAAACCGGGCGAGGCCGAGTTCGGACACATCCGCCTCGACCGCTCCGGCACCACCGTCGAAGATCGTTGCTCCGGGTGGGCCATGGATCAGAAGATCCGCGCCCTCCCCGCCTCGGGCGACACCGGCACCCTGAGCCGCAGCCTCCCCAAGACACCGGGCGGCGAGGCCCGCCTGTTGCCCGCCGCCCTCGCCGCCGGCGATCCCGCCGCGCGCCGCATCCTCGACGAGACGTCCGAGGACCTCGCCTTTGCGCTCTCCCACGTCGTCCACCTCTTCCACCCCGCCGCCATCGTCCTGGGCGGCGGACTCTCCCTCATCGGTGAACCCTGGCGCGCCGCCGTCGAAAGGGCGCTCCCACGCTTCATCATGAAAGCCTTCCACCCGCCGCCACCCGTTCGCCTCGCCGCGCTCGGCGAAGACGTCGTCCCCGCCGGCGCCCTGCTCCTCGCCGCACAACGGGACGGGACGACTTGAGTCAGACTCCATCCGGCAGCCGCCGGACCACCGGCTTGGGAAATGTAGCCGATCGCCTCGGGCGATTGGCGGCCAAACGCTTGCGCGTTCGGCTACGGGATGCGATGCGCAAGTTCCGAGTCAGCGCCGCCCCCACCGCGCGGCGCGGAACGCTAGCCAGAGTTCTCCACGCGCCGCATCATTCGTGTGGAAACTTCTGGTGGATCGCGGAGTGCCTGAAGGCACCACTACGAACATTCCCGTGGTCTCGTGCTCGTAGTGCCGCCTTCAGGCGGCTTACGTGTCACGCGTTCTTGATTAATCGCTTGCGGTGTGATTCTGGGTGCCGCGAACCTTGAAGTTCCTGGCAAGCCCGGACATTTCACAGCCTTGCGGGCTGTGAAGTGTCCGGGCTCTGGGAAAACCGCGCGATAGCAACAGGTTGGGATGGAGACGCGCGCTCCCAAACACCATTTTTCGAAATCACAAACTGTTGGC
>JADLBR010000213.1 GCA_020847615.1 Verrucomicrobiia bacterium | reverse complement strand
TTCAAGTCCCCCCTCGCGCACTCTCATACCCTTCTGCCCTGCCCCCGGCGCGCGGGCGGCGATAGCCAGAAGCGACCACGCTCCGGATTATTCAGAAAGGAAACATCGGGTGGGCCCGGACTGCCTGAAGGCAGCACTACGAACATTCCCGTGGTCTTGGGCTCATCGTGCCGCCTTTAGGCGGTGTACGTATAACATGCTGATGCCATGCATCTTGTGACTTGAATCGCAGTGTCCCGAACTATGAAGCTTCTGGCCAAATGTCATCCGACAGCCGGTGGACCACCGGGGATGAAAATCGGGTTGTGGCGCGTCTGTGTAAGACGCCAACCCGTCCCCCCGATGAATTGCGTCCGGCTTGCAAGGGCTTGACACGCAATGTAACTTGCCCTAATGCCCTCATTAACCCATCTGTTAGTCGCGGAGCATGCGGTGCTCGCGGCGCTCTTCGACGAGATCGATGGGATCCTGGACCACGCGCGGTCTCCGGGCGAGGTCAACCGGCTGGCGCGCCTCGTCGAGGGCGTCCTCAGGCGACATGGGAGCGCGGAATCGGAGCTCGCCTACGCCGCGCTGGACCAGATGCTCGCGGAAAGGGGCGAGTTGCTCCAGCTCCACCAGGACCACCGGGAGATCGATGCCCACCTCGCTCGCGCGACCATCGCCCCAGACCTGCACGAAGCCAGGCGCCTCCTGAGGCGGGCGCTCGCGATCTCGCGCGCCCACTTTCGGCGCGAGGAGCACTCCGTTTTTCCCCTGTTCGAAAGAGCCTTCAATCCCGAGGCGCTCGAGGCCTTCGGGGAGGCCGCGCTACAGAGATACCTGGACGCGGACCGCGATCCCGCGGCCCTCTCTCAGTCGCCCCGCTGACCCGCCAAGCACCGGATCTCCCCCGGTCCCGACCCCGCAAGCGTCTCCCCGCCTCCCGCTTTCGCGACGGTCCCGTGAGTTTGAACTTGCGCGGGTGTACCCCTCGATTAGTTTTCGTTCGCCATGAGCAGCGGCGAGTATGCCTACAACTCCAAGGTCGAGGGCAATGTGGTCCTCACCCAGCTTGATGCCGCCATCGCGTGGATCCGCAAGAACTCCCTGTGGCCCATGCCCATGGGGCTGGCCTGCTGCGCGATCGAGATGATGGCCGCCGCATGCTCCCGCTACGACCTCGCCCGCTTCGGGGCCGAGGTGATGCGCTTCTCCCCGCGCCAGGCCGACCTGCTCATCGTCTCTGGCACGGTCACTTACAAGATGGCCCTCGCGGTCAAGCGGATCTACGACCAGATGCCGGCCCCCAAGTGGGTCATCGCCATGGGCGCCTGCGCCTCGACGGGCGGCATGTACCGGAGCTATGCGGTGCTGCAGGGAATCGACCGCTTGCTCCCCGTCGACGTCTACGTCTCCGGTTGCCCCCCGCGCCCCGAGGCCCTTCTCGAGGGCCTCATGAAACTCCAATCAAAGATAGACCGCACCGCGTCGGCGCGCGCTGTCCTCCAGCCGGCACCCGCTTGAGCCCAGGCCGATGAACCGCGAAAATCTCAAGGCAAGGCTCGACGCCGAGTTCCCGGGGCTGGTCGCCATGCCACCCGAATTTCGGGGCGAGACGACGCTCGTCGTCCATGCCGCCGCGCGCCTCCCCGAGATCCTGCGCTACCTCGAGCGCGAATGCGCTTTCGACTACCTCGTCGATATCTCGAGCGTCGATCATGGGGACGAGGAACCCCGGTTCGAGCTGGTCTACGAGCTCTATTCCTACGGCGCCTCGCAGCACCTCCGGGTCAAGTCCCGTCTCCCGGAAGAGGCCGCCGAAGCGCCCACCGCCTGCGATATCTGGCCCGCCGCGAACTGGCACGAGCGCGAAATCTTCGACATGATGGGCATACGTTTCACGGGCCACCCCGACCTCCGCCGGATCCTGATGTGGGACGGCTATCCCCATCACCCCCTGCGCAAGGACTTCCCGCTCGAGGGCCTTCCGAGCGAGTCCCCCGATGGCCACTTCACTCTTCCCGCCCCCATGGATGGCGGCCCCTTCGTCACCCGGCCCGCCGAACTCGCCCAGGACCGCGAGCCCAGGTCCAAGACCCCGCTGTGAGCCACGAGCCTACAGATTTCGAGATGCCCGATCTCGCGGAGCGCTTCGCGCGCCACGCCGACGCCTACAACGCCGGGCGCCCGGAGGCCGAGCGCCTCGTCCTCAACATGGGGCCGTCCCACCCCACCACCCACGGTGTGCTCCGGCTGGTCCTCGAGCTCGATGGCGAGACGATCATCCGCGCCGAACCCGACATCGGCTACCTTCATCGGGGCGACGAGAAGATCGCCGAGAACATGACCTACAACCAGTTCGTGCCCTATACCGACCGGCTCGACTACCTCGCCCCGCTCGCCAACAATGTCGCCTACGCCCTCGCCGTGGAGAAACTCATGGGGTGGGAACTGCCGCCGCGCGGGCAGGCGATCCGCGTCATCTGCTGCGAGATGGCGCGCATCTCCTCCCACCTCCTCGGCGTCGGGTGCTTCGCCATGGACTGCGGCGCCATGACCGTCTTCCTCTACACGTTCACCGAGCGCGAGACCCTTTATAACCTCATCGAGATGCTCACGGGCGCCCGGTTCACGACGGCCTACACCCGGGTCGGCGGCATGACCCGCGACCTCCCCGACGGATTTGTCCCGGCCCTGCGCGCGTTCCTCGATGGCCTCCCGACCCGGATCGACGAGGTCGACCGTCTCATCTCGCGAAACCGCATCTTCGTCGATCGCACCAAGGACATCGGCGTCATCGCCCTCGAGGACGCCGTCGCCCACGGCATGTCGGGCCCCAACTTTCGCGCCTCGGGCATGGAGTACGATCTCCGCCGGCGCCATCCCTACCTCGGTTACGAGAAATTCGATTTCGAGATCCCCGTCGGTTCCGTCGGCGACTGCTACGACCGCTACTACTGTCGCCTGCAGGAGATCCGCGAGAGCGCCAAGATCATCCGCCAGGCCCTGGATTCCCTGCCCGCCGGCCCCATCTGCGCGCACGAGGCCAAGGGCGTCCTCCCCCCCAAGGAAAAGGTCCTCACGAGCATGGAGGAACTCATCCACCAGTTCATGCTGGTCACCGCCGGCATCGACGCCCCGCCGGGCGAGGTCTATTTCGGCCACGAGAACCCCAAGGGCGAACTCGGTTTCTACATCTGCAGCAAGGGCGGCGGCACACCATATCGGCTCAAGATCCGCTCGCCCTCGTTCGTCAACCTCAGCATCCTCCCCAAGCTCCTGCCCGGCCATATGATCGCCGATGTCGCGGCGCTCCTCGGATCGCTCGACTTCGTCATGGGAGAATCCGACCGATGAAGCTCCCTGCTGATTTCACGGCCCGCGCCGACGAGATCATCGCCCGCTATCCGGCATCGGCGCGCAGCGCCACCCTGCCCCTCCTCCATCTCTGGCAGGAGACCTTCGGTTTTGTCTCCGGCCAGGGCGTCGAATGGATAGGGGCCAGGCTCGGATTGGAGCCCATCCGCATCCTGGAGCTGGTCACGTTCTACCCGATGTTCCGGCAGGCCCCCATCGGGCGCCGCCACATCCGCGTCTGCCGCACCCTGTCCTGCGCCCTCGCGGGAGCCCGCGACCTGTACGCCGAACTCTGCCGCCGCACCGGCGCCGCCGGAGACGCGCACGGCCCCGTCACCTCCCCGGATGGCGAATACACCATCGAGTTCGTCGAGTGCCTGGCCAGTTGTGGCACCGCCCCGGTCGCCATGATCGGCGACCGCCTCATCGAGTCCGCCAACACTCCGGACAACATCGAGGCCTGCCTGGGGAAAGGGGACTGACACCATGCCCATCCCCGAAAGACGTTTGATCCTGCGGCACGCCGACGAGCCCGGCTACTCGCCCGACATCGGCTCCTACCTGAAGCACGGCGGGTACGACGCGCTCCGCAAGGCCCTCGCATCAAGTCCCGACGCGATCGCCACGGAGGTCAAGGCCTCCGGGCTCCGGGGCCGCGGTGGCGCCGGTTTTTCCTGCGGCCTGAAGTGGTCCTTCATCCCCAAGAACAACACGAAGCCCGTCTATCTCATCTGCAACGCCGATGAATCCGAGCCGGGCACCTTCAAGGACCGGCAGATCATCCACAAGGATCCCCACCAGCTCCTCGAAGGAATGGCCATCACCGCCTACGCCATCGGGTCCCGCCTCGCGTACATCTACATCCGCGGCGAGTTCCCCGAGGGCGCCCGCATCCTCGAGCGCGCCATCGCCGAGGCCCGCGCCGCAAGTTTCCTGGGCAAAGATATCCTCGGAAGCGGCTTCGGCCTGGACATCCATGTCCATCGTGGCGCCGGCGCCTACATCTGCGGCGAGGAGACCGGCCTCATCGAATCCCTCGAGGGCAAGCGCCCCTACCCCCGCATCAAGCCCCCGTACTTCCCCGCCGTCCTCGGCCTCTACATGTGCCCCACGGTGGTCAACAACGTCGAGACGCTCTGCAACGTCAAGCATATCGTCGGCATGGGCGGCGCCGAGTACGCCAGGCTCGGTCGGCCCAACAACACCGGCACGCGCATCCTGTGCGTCTCCGGCGACGTCAGGCGACCCGGCTACTACGAGTTCGAGGTCGGCGCGGTCACCATCGGACAGCTCATCCACGACGTCTGCGGCGGCGTCCGCGACGGCAACCGCCTCAAGGCCATCATCCCGGGCGGCTCATCGGCCAAGGTCCTCCGCGCGGGCGATACCTTCGCCATCCGCCGCCGCAAGGCGGACGGCACGGTCGAGGCCATCTCGCTCGGCCTCGAGGATATCCCCCTGGATTTCGATAGCCTCGCCGACGCCGGATCGATGGCAGGATCGGGCGGCATCATCGTCATGGACCACACCCGCGACATGGTCGAGGCCCTCGCCAATATCAACGAGTTCTATGCCCACGAATCCTGCGGCCAATGCACCCCCTGCCGCGAGGGTTCCCTCTGGATGAAGAAGATCACCGCGCGCATGCTGTCCGGACGGGGGCGCGCATCCGACCCGGACCTCCTCGCGAGCGTCGCCAACAACATCGCCGGGCGCACCATCTGCGCCTTTGGTGAGGCCTGCGCCTGGCCCACCCAGAGCTTCGTGGAGAAATTTCGCGACGAGTTCGACGCCAGGGCCACCGCCCCCGCCAAGGAGGTTCCCCGTGCCGCCTGACGACACCGTCTCCATCCAGCTCGACGGCGAGTGGGTCCGCGTGCCCAAGGGCACCAATGTCATCGAGGCCGCCAGGCGCCACGGCAGATTCATCCCCCACTACTGCTACCACCCGAAGCTCGAGATCGTCGGCAACTGCCGCATGTGCCTCGTCGAGATCGGCATGCCCAGGCTCGGCCCAGACCGCCAGCCCATCCGCGGAACCGACGGCATGCCCGAGATCGCCTGGATCCCGCGCCCGCAGATAGGCTGCGCCACCACGGTCGCCGACGGCATGGGCGTCCGGACCGCCTCCCCTCTCGTGGAGGAATGCCGCAGGGGCGTCATGGAGTTTCTCCTCATCAACCACCCGCTCGATTGCCCGATCTGCGACCAGGCCGGCGAATGCAAGCTCCAGGAGTTCTCGCTCGAGTACGGCGGCGCGAGCAGCCGCTTCGTCGAACAGAAGGTCACGAAACCCAAGCGCGTCGATATTGGAAAGAACATCCTCCTCGATGACGAGCGTTGCATCCTCTGCTCCCGCTGCATCCGTTTCGCGCGCGACATCGCCGGGGAAGACGTCCTCGGTTTCACCGGCCGCGGAAGCCACACCACCCTGTCGATTCACCCGGGCCGCCGTTTCGATAGCAACTACTCCCTGAACACGGTCGACATCTGCCCCGTCGGCGCGCTCACCAGCAAGGATTTCCGCTTCAAGATGCGGGTCTGGTTCCTGAAGGAGACCCCCGGCATCTGCACCACCTGCGGCACCGGCTGCAATGTCATCATCTCCTCGCGCGAGGGCGTCGTCCACCGGCTGACGCCGCGCGAGAACGATGACGTCAACCAGTGCTGGATGTGCGATCGCGGGCGCCTCAATTTCCACCACCTCCACGCCCCCGGGCGCATCACGGCCCCCTTCGCCCGCATCAACGGAAATCCCCTCCCCGCGGAGTGGCCGGACATCATCGAACGGCTCGCGAGATCCCTGGACGGCCTCGACCCGGGACAGGTCGCCATCCTGGCATCCGCCGCCATGACCAACGAGGAACTCTTCCTCGTGTCGCAACTGCGCGGGCGCCTCGGCGGCGATGCCGTCCTCTGCGATGTCGTCCCCCGCCCGCAGCAGGCCGACCACCTGCTCGTCTGCGACGATGGCAACCCCAACTCGGCCGGCGCGCGCATCCTCGGCATCTCGTCCGAAGGCCGGCGCATCCCCGACATCCGCAAGGCCATCGAATCCGGGCGCGCCAAGGCCGTCCTCGCCATCGGCGAAGACTTGGCCGACGCCGGCGTCGAGTCCGGCGCCATCGCGCGCATTTCCGGGCTCGCCGCATTTTCCCTCCTCCCGAACGCGACCACCGCCGCCGCCAAGTTCGTGCTGCCCGTCGCGGGTTTCGCCGAGAAGCGCGGCTCGCTGATCAACGTCAAGGGGCGCATACAGCGCCTTAATCGCGCGGTCCCGCCGCCGGGCTCCGCCCGCGACGATTGGGAGGTCTTCAACGACCTCCTCGCGGCGCTCGGAGCACCCCGCTACCCGGACATCGCCGCGGTCTTCGCCGCCATGGCCTCCCGGCACCGTCCCTTTGCCGGCCTGTCCCTCGCCCGCATCGGCGACCTCGGCTGTCCGATCCCGACAGCCCCCTGACCTGAAACTTCAAAGTTCGCGGCACCCAGAATCACACCGCAAGCGATCAATCAATAGCGCGTGACACGTAAGCCGCCTGAAGGCGGCACTACGAGCACAAGACCACGGGAATGTTCGTAGTGGTGCCTTTAGGCGCTCCGCCACTCACCAGAAGTTTTCACATGAATGAAGCGGCGCGTCCCCGCGCCGG
>JADLBR010000212.1 GCA_020847615.1 Verrucomicrobiia bacterium | reverse complement strand
CGCTGGTCCTCCTGCTGTTCCGCGACACCGTCACCTCGGTCATCGAGAAGGACCGGGCCGCCGAGATCGAGACCGTCCGCGCGACCTTCGCGACCGAGAAGCAGAAGGTGCGCGGCGAGATCGAGAAGCTCGAGGCCGGCATTGCCGAGCAGCGCGCCAGGTGGGCCGAGACGTTCCAGGCCAAGTTCATCCTCCAGGAGTCCGCCGATGCCTCGGACGCGATCCCCGGCCTCACCCCCGAGCAGCAGGCGGAACTCAAGAAGGCCACCGACGAGGCCACCGCCCGATTCACGGAGCGGCTCAGGGCGGTCGAGCGACAGATCGGCGAGATCACCCCCGCCTACACCAAACTGAACGCCGAGCTCCAGTTCTGGCAGACCGAGTTCGAGCGCGAGCTCAACGGCCAGCGCTCGGGGCTCGTGGGCGAGGGCCCCCGCGCGCGATCGATCCGCGCCGACCAGCTCGAGCCCCGCCGCGAGGAAGCCAGGCGCCTCGGCGGCCTGCTCGAGCACCTGACGGCAGAGAAGAAGTCGTTTGAGACACAGGTCCGCACCGCGCAACAGGGGGCCATCTCCGCCTTCGAGGCACGCCTCGCCGAGATCGAGGCCTCCAACAGGGCCGAGGCCGATCGCGTCGCGGCCCTCAAGCGGAGGGTCGAGGAGGATCAGGCGGGCGCCTTTGTCACGCAGCAGAATGCGCTGCGCGAGACGATCAAGCAACAGATCGATACACGCCTCGTCGAACTCGGAAGGATCCAACAAGACCTCGCGCGCATCGGCGAAGAGGAGCGCAGGCGCATCGACGCGGTCCAGGCCGAGCCCCGCCGCGACATCCTGACGCAGACCCTGGCGCTCCACGCGCTTTTCAAGGCCGGCGAGAAGGGCGGCGTGTTCGCGTTCTACACCTATCTGGTGCTCACCTCGCTTTTCATGCTGGTGGACACCATCCCGCTCATCGTCAAGTTCTTCACCAAGGCCGGGCCCTACGATACCCTGCTGGACCGGGACGAGGTCGCGTTCGATGCCGAGCACCGCGCCTTCCTCGACAGCCACCGCCGCTACATGGACCAGCTCGCGTCCGGAAACCTGATCGCCGTGACCCGCAACAAGCGCCTCGAGACCGCTCTCGTCGATGGCGTCGAGCACTCGCGCGCCGCCCGAGAGTTCCTGGATTCCCTCATCGAGATGGAGAAGGCGTTTGCGGAGAAGGTGCGCTTCGAGCAGGGGACCGCGCGGCTCGGCGGCCCCGAGTCGATCGCCGCGCTCGAGGCGATGAAGAAGCGCTTCTACGATGAGCTCAACCACCGCATGGAGACGTTCTTCGCGCGCCAGGCAACCTGAGGGCAGGTAGCGGTCGGCAACGAATCACCCGCCGGTTCTCCTGCTTCACGTTGGGAGGGACGCCGGCCCCGGCGTCCGCCATCCACCGGCATATCCGGCACCATGGCCGACGCGGCCCGCGAGGCCGCGGGCCCTCCCAGGCATCCTTTGACTTGGATCCACTCTCGCCACCCGATGGTCCGCCTGCCACACTGGGTCGCATCCGTGTGAATGCGAAGCTCGTCGTGTGCGTCGTGCTAGGATTCGCTGCGTCGTCGGTCGCCCGTGCGGTTGACGGCGCGCCGATCGCAATACCCACGTTCCACTCCATGGGTCTCTACTGGTCGCCACCGGGTGGTTGCGCGGAGAAGCGGGTGCTGGTCCGATTCCGGCGCGCGGGTGCATCGGGATGGCAGGGGGGCCTTCCCATGCGGTATCACCCGATCGCCGGCACCGACGAGGACTTGGCCGACTATCGCGGGAGCATCGTCCATCTTGATCCGGGCACGGAGTATGAGGTGCGGTTGACTCTGGAGGGCACCGCGACCGTCGCCACGCTGACGGGCACGACATGGGCGGAGGGTTTTCCGGAGGGGCAGACCGTCCGCGTTGGGGATGGCGACGCGCCGTTGGCGATCGCCGAGTCGGGCAAGCCGGGCGCCTACCGGATCTACGATGGGCGCGGGGCGACCATCGACGTGCGTCACGCGCACGACTCCTGCGTGACGATCGATGCGTCTCACGTGATCCTGCGCGGCCTGAGGCTGAAGGGTGCGGGGAGGGCCATCACCAGGCGCCAGTCGCCGGTCGGCGCGATCCTGATCGAGGGGGGTCACGATATCGTGATCGAGGATTGCGACATCTCGGATTGGGGTCGGCTGAATCCCGAGACCGGTTTTGGGAACAACTGCGACTCGGCCATCCTGTCGCGAGCCGCCGAGGTGCGCCGGCTGGTCATCCAGCGCTGCAAGCTGCACGATCCCACGTGCGATGGCAGCACGTGGTACGAGCCGGTCCATCCGACGCACACCGCGGGGCCGCAGTGCATCTCCCTGTTCAACACCGCGGGCAATCACGTCATCCGCTACTGCGAGATGTGGTCCGACATGGACCACATGTACAACGACATCGTCGGGGGCGGCAGCAACGGCAGCTTCAAGGGCGCCCCCGGGCACGACTCCGATATCTACGGGAACCTCGTCAGCCACTGCTGGGACGACGGACTGGAGGTCGAGGGCGGCAACCGGAACGTGCGCGTCTGGGGCAACTACATCACCCAGTCGATGATCATGATCGGGAACGCGGCCACGTCCATCGGGCCGCTGTACGTCTGGAACAACGTCGCCTGCCGCGGTCAGAAACGGCCGGGTGATAGCGGCGGGCCCTTCCTGAAGATGGGCTATGCGAACAGCGAGGACTGGATGACCGGCCTCCAGTACATTTTCCACAACACGCTTTTTCGGTCGGACGAATACCTCCCCACCGGCGGGCTCGGGGGCACGCGGATCGTCAAGCACACGGTGTCGCGCAACAACATCCTCCACGTGCGTTCGCCCGATAATCACAGCCAGAGCGAGAACGCTCATAACGCCGACAACGATTTCGATTACGACCTGTTCAACGGGAAGGTGCCGGAGGGCAGCGAGGCGCACGGCGTGCGCGGCGAACCGGTCTATGCGGGCGGTTGCGGTCTTGATCCGGCGACGAAGTCCGGGCGGTTTCAGTTGGCGGATGGGAGCCCCGGCGCGGGCGCGGGTGAGCGCATCCCCAATTTCAGCGGGGCACCCGAGGGCGCGGGGCCGGACATCGGCGCACACCAGCGGGGTGCGCCTCCGATGCGGTTCGGCGTGGGCGCGGGCGGGCGGTGAGACGTCATCCGGCAACCGCCGGACCGCAGGCTCGGGAAAATCTAGCCGATCGCCTCGGGCGATTGGCGCCCAAACGCTCGCGCGTTCGGCTGCGGGAAGCGTTGCGGCAATTTTCGAGATAGCCCCGCCGCCGGCACTCGAGGGCGCCGCATCATTCATGT
>JADLBR010000211.1 GCA_020847615.1 Verrucomicrobiia bacterium | reverse complement strand
CCGCCGCTCGCGGTGCGGGTCTGCGCGCGCTTGGCGAGCTGGGGTCGGAGCCCTATTTCGACATCCTGTTTGATCATCTGGTGGGCGAATCACCGGAAGACCGTGCCGCGGCGACCGACGGATTGGCGGTATTGCGGGCGGTCTCCACCGACGGGCGACTCATCGCGTTGCTCGAAACGGTTAATCCGACCGCAGCACCCGCGGTGGTCGAAGTGCTGCGGCGCCGGGGCACGACGTCTGCCGTGCCCGCGCTGTTGACCTTGGCGCGCGGCGGGGATGCCGAGACCGCCAAGGCCGCGGCGCGAGCGGCCGGTGAACTCGGGGGCCCAGCGGCGATCCCGGGGCTCGCGGATGTCATCTCGAAAGGCGGGCCCGGTGCACAGAGCGCGGCTCAAGTGCTGGCGAAGATCGCCCGGGCCGAACCGGAGGTGGCGAAGGCGCGGCTGGCGATTGCCATTCCCATGGCGCCGGAATCCGCGCGGGAGACCTTCGGCAAGATACTGGCGCTCGTGGATGGTTCGGCAAAGGGCGGCAGCGCGGCGGTGCCGGGACTCGGGCGGAATCTGGCGGTGGGCGCCCAGGCCGAAAGCCCGACGGGACTCAAGGCGGACGGTGCCGCCGGCGGGCCGGGCGCCGCCGTGGATGGCGACCCGGCGACCTATTGGGACGAGCAGAACGGCCAACCGGAGTACCGATTGCGGGTCACGCTGAAAGAGGAGGCGACCGTCTCGAGGTTGCGGATCACGGGCTACCGGCACCACGAATTCTCGGCCAGGGATCTCGCGGTGCTGTGCAACGGGCGAGAGGTCAAGAGGGTCGCGGACGCCACGTACGATAACAATCAACTGCTATTACAATTTCCAGAAACCCCCTGCAAAGTCGTCGAGCTGCGCATCACGGCCTATTACGGGGGCAGCCCGGCGATCAGGGAACTGGAGATCTTTGGCGATGCGGCGCGGAAAGAGGGGGCGAAGGTGCCGGGGGTGCCCTCGGCGGGCGGAGGCCTTTCCTGGGAGAAGGGCGATGATTCCGTGGCGCTGCTGTCGGCAGGCAAACCGGTGTGGCGGCTCACGCATGGGGCGAAGGAGCCATTCCCCTATTTTGATCCGCTGGGCCTCGTCGGCGGCGGGAATCTGGTGTGGAAGAGCCCGCCGGATCACATCCATCATTACGCGCACTGGTTCTCGTGGAAGGTGATCAACGGGGTGAACTACTGGGAATTCGACAAGGCGACGGGCCGTCCGGTGGGGGTGACGCGGTGCGCGGATGTGAGGCCCGAGACCCGGCCCGACGGTTCGGCGCGGATTGCGATGAGGCTGGCGTATGAGCCGTCCGGGGGAAAGGCGGTGCTGACCGAGGATAGGATCCTCGACATCTCCGCGCCTGCGGCCGACGGGGGCTACCGGATCGACTGGCGCATGGAATGGACCGCGGCAGATGAGCCCGTCGTGCTGGATCGGACGCCGCCCCCGGGCGAGCCGGATGGCAAACCGCACGGGGGCTACGCGGGGCTATCGGTGCGATTCTCGAAGGAATTCACGGATTGGACCGTCGTCGACAGCGGGGGCGTCCAGGCGACGGACGGTCACCGGAAACGGGCGGCGGCCTCCGAATTTGGCGGGAAGATCGGCGGCAGGGAGTGCGGGGTCGCGATACTCGATCACCCGGAGAACCCGAACGCGCCGACGCCCTGGTTCTACGTGATCAACCCGGCGGTGCCGTTCGGGTACACGAATCCCGCCTTCCTGTGCGACTCGCCCAAGCGCATCGAGGCGCGCGGGAAATTGCTGTTGCGTTATCGCGTGATATTGCACGCGGGGCGCTGGGATCCCGGCGCATTGCGGGCGGCGGTCGCGGCGTACGCGAAGGAGGTGCGATGAAAAGCATGGGCGCGGGGATGGTGGCCGAACGCACGGGCGTCTGGCCGGGGAGGCAGGTGGATCGGCCCAAACGCTTGGCGCGTTCGGCTACGTGCGAGATGCTCGAATCGCCGGATGGGGGGACTCGCGCCACGCATTCCCGGCGGACGTTTCTCGGGCGCGGGTTTGCGGCGCTCGGTTTCCCGATGATCGTGCCGGCCCGTGTGCTGGGCGGCCCGGGGGCCCCGTCGAATCGCGTGACCCTGGCGGCGATCGGTTGCGGCGGGCGCGGGGGTGCGGTGCATCGTGGGATGGCGTCGCTGGAGGGGGTGCAGTACCTCGCGGCGGTGGATCCTTTCAGGGATCGGCGCGAGCGTTTCGTGCAAACGCTGGATGAGCAGTCCAGGTACGGGGCGGCGGCGAAGCCATGCGCGGATTTTCGGGAGGCGCTGGCGCGGGGAGACATCGATGCGGTGGTGGTGTGCACCCCGGATCACTGGCATGTGCCGATCGCGATCGCGGCGGCGCGCGCGGGCAAGGACATGTATGTGGAGAAGCCGCTGGGCGTGAGCCTGCGCTGGGCCAAGGTGTTGCGCGAGGAGGCGAGGCGCCGCGGGATAGTTTTTCAGTATGGCACGCAGCAGCGATCGGACCCGAAGTTCCGGTTCGCGTGCGAGCTGGTGCGCAATGGCCGCATCGGGGAACTGAGGCGCATCGAGGCATGGTGCGCCGACATCTCGAGCCAGTATCAGGCGTTTCACGTCAAAGAGTTCGGGTCGACGGAGGAGGTCCCGGTGCCCGAGGGTTTCGACTACGACCTGTGGCTGGGGCCGGCTCCGCCCGCGCCCTTTACGGTGGATCGGTGCACCAGTTACGGGGCGTGGCACATCTACGACTATGCGCTGGGCTTCATCGCGGGATGGGGCGCGCACCCTCTGGACATCGCGCAGTGGGGCAAGGACGCCGACCACACGGGCCCGGTGGAGTATTGGGGCACCGGGACCCTGCCCTCGAAGGGCCTGTACGACACGGTCAGTTCGTGGGACGTGATGTGCCGGTATGCCGACGGGATCGAGATGCGTTTCATGGACCACCGGGCGGCGCGCGATGTCATCGCAAAATATCGGACGGCGTCCGACCATGGGACGACGTTTTTCGGCACTCGCGGGTGGGTCAGCGTGGACCGGAGGGCGGTGCACGCCAGCGATCCGGCCTGGCTGCGGACGAAGTTTGGGCCCGGCGACTCGCGGCTGTACGATAGCCCACGGCACGACCAGAACTTCATCGATTGCGCGCGGAGTCGTCGGCCGACCATCTGCACGCTGGAGGCCGCGATTCGGTCGGACACGATATCCCATTTGAGCGACATCGCCGTCCGCACGGGACGGAAGATCGCCTGGGATCCCGTGAGAGAGGAGATCGTCGGCGACGGGGCGGCGGCGAGGATGCTGGATCGGCCCGCGCGGGGGCCGTGGGTGGTGTAGGGCAAATGAGGCTATCTCGAGAATTGCCGCAGCACTTCCCGTAGGCGAACGCGCGAGCGTTTGGGCGCGAAAGCCTCACGGCTTCGGCTACATTTTGCCAAGCCGGGCCTATTCTCGAATTAGCTTGGTCGCCAGTCCGACCCCCTGCACGAGGCAGTCGGGCAGCGAGATCCCGCCCCGGTAGTTGCCGGCGAGGTGGAGGCCGGGGCAATCCGCTTCCGCCTTGTCGCAGGCGGCGAGGAAGCGGTCGTGGTCGGCCTCGTACTGGGGGATGGCCTCGGGCCAGCGGGTCACGCGGTGGAAGGCGGGAGTGCCCCGGATGCCAAGGAGCGGCGCGATGTCGTAGAGGACGGCCGCGGTGAGATCGCGGTCGTTGAGGTGGAGGGCCTCCGGATCCTTGCGCCCGCCGATGAAGGCGGTGAGCAGGGCGTGGCCCTCCGGGGCGCGCCCCGGGAATAGCGTGGAGGAGAAGAGGACGCCGAGGGTGCGGATGCCGCGGGCGCGGGAGATGAGCGCGCCGAAGCCGTCGAGGGGATGGCCGATCTGCTCGCGGGGATATCCGAGGTGGACGACGCACATCGGGGCCTGCGGGATTTCCAGCAGGGCGCGGGCGGGTTCGGCGAGGGGTGTGGCGAGGCGCGCGGCCTCGCGCGCGGGCGTGGCGATGATGACGTGGTCCGCGTCGAAATTGCCGCGCCCGGATCGGGCGATGAAGCGGTTGCCCTGCCGGGTGATCTCCTCGATGCGGGTGGAGGGGTGGAACGAGGGGCCGAGGGGCCCCGTGAGGATCCGAAAGAACTCCGCGAAACCGCCTGGCCACGAGACGAGGCGACTCTTGATCCGCGGGGGGCCACCCTCGCGGCGGCGCGCCCTGGCCTTGCCGACGAAGCCGCGGACGATCCCGCCGTATTGGCGTTCCATCTGAAAGATCGCCGGCATCGCGTGGCGCATGACGAGGCGCGAGGGATCGCCGGCATAGATCCCCGACACGAAGGGGTCGAGGAACTCGCGGGCGGCCCCCATGCCGATGCGGCGCTCGAAGAACTTCAGGACCGGCTCGTTGTCATCGGTGCCCTTCGGGGCGAAGAGATCGCCGAGGACGCGCAACTTGCCCCATGGGCTCAGCAGGGGCGTGGCGATGAGGCCGGGCGGCGCGGTCGGTATCGGCAGCAGCCGCCCGCCGCGCACGAGGAAGCGGCGCTTGGCATCCGGGGCGGCATCGAGCGCCGGGGCCAGCGCGCCATGCTTTTCCATGAATGCGATCACCTCGGGTTTGGACAGGAGCGCGGTATTCGGGCCCGCCTCGCACAGGAATCCGTCCTCGCGAAAGGTGCGGGCAGAACCGCCGGCGGCGGGGTCCCCCGTGACCACCGTGACGTGCCATCCCGCCCCGCGCAAGGTCAGCGCCGCGCCGAGGCCCGTGGCGCCGGCGCCAATGATGAGGGCGGTGCGGGGATCGGTTCTCCCAGGTGCCATGGGGGGCAATGTAAGGTCAAAGGGCAAAGGTCAAAAGTCAAAACCACAGGTGATATCTGGCTCGAGAATTGCCGCATCGCTTCCCGTAGCCGAACGCGTAAGCGTTTGGCCGCCAAAGCCTCACGGCTTCGGCTGCACTTTCACCCCCGGCGGTGCCCCGTCTGCGGGGCATGATGTCTGACCCGAATATGCCTCGACCCTGCGCTGGAGGAACTCGACCCATTTTGGGTGCTCGTTGAGGCAGGGGATGAGATCGAAGGACTCGCCGCCGGCGTCGAGGAAGGTCTTCTTTCCCATGACGCCGAGTTCCTCGAGGGTCTCGAGGCAGTCGGAGACAAAAGCGGGGGAAATGAGCAGAAGGCGGCGGGTGCCGGATTTGGCCAACCGCTCCAACTCGAAATCGGTGTAGGGCCCGAGCCACGGGTCCTTGCCCAGGCGCGACTGGAAGGAAACGGAGTATCTCTCTGGTGAGAGGCCCGCCAGTGCGGCGAAAGCGCGGGTGGTGGCAAACACCTGGTGCCGATAGCAGACCTTGTGGACGGGATGGGGAGTGTCGCAGCAATCGGGGCGCGCGAGGCAGTGCGAACCGGAGGCGTCCGCCTTGCGGCAGTGGCGCTCGGGGATGCCGTGGTAGGAGAAGAGGAGGTGGTCGTGGGGACGATCGAGCCAGGGGCGTGCGCTCGCGACCAGGGCGGCGATGTAATCCGGGTCGGCGTAGAAAGGGGGCTGGACGGTCAGCCGGCAACCCGGTGCGGCGCGGCGCAGGACCTCACGCACGCGGACGACGACCGTCTCGTAGCTCGACATGGCATAGTGGGGGTAGAGGGGTATCAGGAGCAGGTCGTCGACGCCGTCGCCCGCGAGGTTGCGGATGACATCCGGGATCGAGGGATTGCCATAGCGCATCGCCAGCGCGACGGGGACCCGGACCCGCGCGGCGAGGAGGTCCCGCAATCTCCTGCTGCTCAGCACGAGCGGTGACCCCTCGGGCGTCCATATGGAATGATATGCCTCGGCGGAATTGTGCACGCGTTTCGGGATGATGGCCCCGCGGACCAGCAACTGGCGGAGGACCCACGGGATATCGATCACCCGCGGGTCCAGGAGGAATTCGGTCAGGTAGCGCCGCACGTCGGGCACGGATGGCGAGTCGGGCGAACCGAGGTTCACCAGGAGCACGGCGCGGCGGGCGGGGGTTGGGTCGGCGAGCATGCCTGGATGCTATCCGGTTTTGGGTGGGCTGCAATGCACCGTCGCCCCTTGCCGGAGGAGGTTGCCGGACGGAGCCCGCCCAACTCCCGACGCCTGGTGGGGGTGTAATACCCGCGACGTGTCGTGGGCTCAGCGCGCGGCCACGCGCTCTTGGGCGAGCAGGACCGGGGTCACCCCGAGATCGCGAACATCGGCGAGCGAAGTCGAGACCGTCGAGGGCGAATAGCTGACTCGCAGGGAGCGCGCGCCGTTGACCGTGATCAGGATCTTATCCCCCTGCGTGTGCGCCGTGGTCACGGCAAAGCCACGGGCGCAGAGTTCGCCGGCGATCTCGTTCGCAACGGTCTGGAGCGGCGTGCCTTTCGCGAAATCCCGCAGCACGACATGGGGGTCGCCGATGCCGGGTTCCGCGATCAGCCGCATCCGGGTCTTTTCGGCGATCGTGCCCTCACCGCCGACCGACCAGACATAGAGACCTATGGACCCCTTGTCAGCCGCAGTCGCCTCAAGGGCCATGGCGAACAACAAAGGCAACAGGATCAGGCAGTTCCGTCTCATCGTCACGGGAACGTAACACAAAAGGCACGCGGCTGCAACAATCATCTGTTCCGGACCGGATGAGAAAAGTCACGGATTTGTCGCGCCGATGTCGTGGTCCCGTCATCTGGAAGCGGCACGTGGGAGGGCGAGATGAGCGACGGTCGAGAAACACCCGGGGGTTTGCCGCATGCTGGGACGCATACTGGTGGTGGAAGACGATGAGGATCTGAGGGATCTGCTGGGTTCGACCATCCGGAAGGCCGGGTATCAGGTGATCACCGCGGACGGAGGACGCGCATGCCTGCGCAAGACAATCGACGAAAAGCCCGACCTGATCCTGCTCGACATCATGCTCCCCGACCTTGCGGGCACGGACGTGTGCCGTCGCCTGCGCAGCGACGGCGCGACGGCGGCCACGCCGATCATCGTGCTTTCCGCAAAGTCCGAGGAGGCCGACAGGATCCTGGGGCTTGAGGTGGGGGCCGATGACTACGTCACCAAACCCTTCAGCCCACGGGAACTGGTGGTCCGCATCGGGAAGGTCCTGGAGAGAACGCGCGGCAGGACCATGATGTCGGATCATGTGACGGCCGGCGAACTCGTGCTTGATCGAGCGGCATACCTACTGCTCTTCCGGGGTAACGAGGTCCGGTTGACGCGCACGGAGTTTAAGCTTCTCGGGTTGCTGATGGACCGATGCGGCCGGGTGCAGACGAGGGAGCGGTTGCTGGCGGAGGTCTGGGAGTATGACACATCCATGGATACCCGGACCGTTGACACGCACGTCCAGCGCCTGCGGGGTAAACTTGGCGAAGCGGGGAAATACATCGAGACTGTCAGGGGTTTCGGCTATCGGCTGGTGGTGCCGTCCTGATGATGGCCTTGCCGGCAGCGAGACGTCCTTGGGGAAGACTGGCGGGCTGGACTTTTCCGTCCCGCTGGATCTCGCTGGCGGCGGTCTTGGCGGGCGTGATGGGGTTCGAGGGGGAGGTCTTTTCCGGGGATGACCCCGACGCTGGGCGGATCGCGGAGTGGCTGCGCCTTCCGGAGGAATCGCTGGGGGCGGCCATGGGCCCGGGCGACTTCGAGGGCGTGATCGCGCGCGCCGGGGGAGGCGACCCAAAGGCCCAGGCGCTGGCCGGCCGATGCCAACTGGTCGGTATCGGGGGCGCCATCGACCTGGATGCTGCGGTGGGGTGGTTCCGGCGGGCGGCGGAGGCGGGCGAACCCAATGGCGAGGTCTCGCTGGGCAAGTGCTATTACTATGGGACATGGGTGACGCAGGACTTCCGCTGCGCCGAGGGATGGTTCCGCCGGGCGGCCGACGAGGGTCACGCGCACGCGCAGGAATACCTCGGCCTGCTGGCGCTGCGGGGCGCGGTCTCCGGTCGCCCGGACCCCGGGGTTGCCGCAAACTGGTTCGCCCGGGCGGCGGACCAGGGTCTCCCGCAAAGCATGCACAATCTGGCGCGCCTGTACTCGGAAGGGCACGGCGTTGGCAAGGACCTCGATAAGGCGGTGGGGTGGTACAGGAGGGCCGCGGAGCAGGGCTTCCCGCCATCACAATACAATCTCGGGCGCATGTATGCCGAGGGGCTCGGGTGCCCGAAAGATCTGCGCGGGGCATTCCGCTGGTATCGGGAGGCGGCCCGCCAAAATTTCGCGCCGGCCGCATACAATCTTGGCGTCATGTACGAGAACGGCATCGGCATACCGGCCAACGCCCGCGAGGCGGCCCGGTACTACCGCGATGCCGCGGAGCTGGGAGACCCGAAGGCGCAGTACAATCTCGCGGTCCTCCTGCTGAACGGCCAGGGCGTGCCGCCGAACGCGGAAGAGGCGGTCCGGTGGCTCAGGCTGTCGGCGGCCCAGAACGACGCCTACGCGATTCGCGCCCTCGAGGACCTGGGGGCCGGCAGACCCCGGGAAATGTCCCCGATCAACTGACGTCGGGGTCATGCGGCCGCCCGACCGGCCAGCTCGAAAATAGCCGCAGCGCCTCCCGCAACCGAACGCGTAAGCGTTTGGCCGCCAATGCCTGACTCGAAAATTCGTAGCCACGGTCGCCAGACCGTGGACCCGGGGTTGAGTCGAACGATCTCCGGCAACCGCCGGACCAGATGGGCTACACTTTGGCTCGTGCGGAATAATGGTGGCTGTCGATGGGACGATGGCCAAACGGACGCTCGCCGGTTTCATCGGGAACTCACGAACTCAGGAAGGGCTGGGAACGGAATGGCGCTCAGTCAGGTGATGTCTGGGAGGGCCCGCGGCCTCGCGGGCCGCGCTGGCCACGGCAACGGCGGCGTTCGGGTGGATGGCGGACGCCGGGGGCCAACGTCCCTCCCAAAGGAAAGCGTGTGGGTCTGGCCGGCGACATCCAGACGGATACGCTCCAGACCTTCTTTCCGGCCTTCCTGAGTTCCAGATTGCACAGGCCCGATGCCGATCACAGCCGTCGCCGAGATTCCCCGCAAAATCGGAAGCATGGCCCGACGATCGCACACTAAGTTCCCTAAAGAGCCATCATAATGTCACAGTCATGTTTCAGAAGGGTTACGGGCGCCCGCACGACACCGTAACATGATTATTACATTACGTACCTTGACCGGATACCTAACATCGGGCAACAGGGGCGAGACACGAGAGGAAGTTATCATGAGACACGCGCAGAGCATATTGGTGTGGATTCTAACGTTCGCGGCGCTCTCCACCGGCCTGAGGTCAGCGGAGGCGGCCCCCGTCGCCGCGCCCGGCGGGGGCGCCCCGGCCAATGGCGGCAAGCAGGTTCAGGCGACGACCGCGGCCCCGCAGCCGGGAAACGGCCAGCCCGCCCAGGGGAACGGGGACGCATGGATGAACTTCGGCATCGATGAGTCCGTGATCCAGGAGGAGCCCAAGAAAAAGAAGATCACGCTCAAGGGCCAGTACTTCAGGACGGACGTGGGGGTGGGCGAGGTCGAGCCGATCGCGTTCCGGCCCGATGGGGACATCGTCGTGGGGCGCACGAAGGACGGGGGCGCCATCACGGTGGATTCGGACGAGCTGGACCGGAAGGGGCTCCGCCCGGAAATCAATACCGAGGCCGGGGTGCGGGCCGCGATCGCCGCCGGATACAATTTCAATGAATACGTCGGGGTCGAGTTCGAGATACAGGCGCAGTATGCGCGGCTCGGCAGCGTGAACATCGGCGGGGGCGTGACCAACGGCAACACGCACATCGACACCGGCGGCAGCCTCTGGCAGATCCCGGTCTTCGTCAACCTGGCCGTCCAGTACCCGACGCCCTGGAACCTGACACCGTTCGCGGGCGTCGGCGGCGGCCTGCTGTTCGCCTACACGTCCATCGACCAGCCGTCGGTCGAGGCCTTCGGCCTCGAGGACCAGGGCAAGCGCGTCACGGGCACGGTGCTGACCCCGGCCTACCAGTGGTTCGGCGGCCTGCGCTGGGAGATCTCCAAGGATATCGGCCTCTATGGCATGTACAAGTTCATGGCCACCGGCGACTACTCCTACAACGGCGACATGGAGGGCATCGAATTCGACGGGATCGAGACCCACAGCTACTCGGGCGGCCTAGTATTTCGCTATTAGCGGCTTGCGAGGACCGTAACGCGATTGACGCGCGGGGAAGGGCCAAAAACGTAACAGAGTTGTTCACGGGGCGGCGCGGATCCGAAACCTTGGACGGGCAGCCTACACGCAGATCCAGAAGATCTTTTCGAGGCACGCGGGGGCCGAAAGCTCTCAAAAGGAACAGCGGAAACTAAGAGGAAAGGACAGAGGAAAATGAAGAAATTGAAGGTGGTGGGTGCGCTGGTCGCTTCGGCGCTGTGCGCGGTCGGGACCCAGGCGTCCCAGGTGGCAAGGGAGAATGGGGTGCTG
>JADLBR010000210.1 GCA_020847615.1 Verrucomicrobiia bacterium | reverse complement strand
GGCGCCCTCGCGCTCTTCTTCGTGATGCTCGGAACATCGCGCATCCGATCGGCGCGCCTCATCGCCCTGGCGACCGCGCTGCTCGCCGCCGCCGCCGCCGCGGCGACCCTCGGGCAAGAGGCCGTCCTGTTCGACGGCGCGTACCGGGTCGACCCGTTCTCCCAGATCCTGAAACTGGCCTTCGCCATCGGCTTCGTCGGGGTCGTGCTGATGAAGGGGGGCCTGCCGGACATCGAGGGCGACCTCAAGCCCGAGTATTATTTCTTCCTGACCATCAGCGTCAGCGGCCTCATGATGCTGGTCAGCAGCATCGACGTGATCACGCTGGTCGTCTCGCTGGAGCTGTCCGCGTTTCCCCTCTACGTCATGGTCGCGATGCGCCGCGAGCGGGAGGGCCAGCGCGCCCAGATGGAGTCGGCGATCAAATACATCATGTTTGGCGTCGCCGCCAACGGCATCATGCTGTTCGGGCTGAGCTACCTCTTCGGCCTGACCGGCACCACCTCGCTGGCGGAACTGGCGCCGAGGCTCCAGCCGTTCCTCGGTTCGCCCGTCGCGCTCGTGGGGCTCGCGATGGCTTTCTGCGGCCTATACTATAAGCTGGCCGTCTTCCCATTTCATTTCTGGACCCCCGATGTCTACCAGGGCGCCTCCAACGAGACCGCCGGACTCATCGCGTCGCTGCCGAAGATCGGCGCGGTGGCGATCCTGGTCCGCTTCGTGTCCCTGGCCGCGCCCGGCGACCCGACGCTCGTCACGTTCATGGCGGTCCTGGCGGGCGCCTCGATGTTCTACGGGAATCTCGTGGCGCTGATGCAGGCGGACCTGAAGCGCCTGCTCGGTTTTTCCGGGATCGCGCACGCGGGCTATGCCCTGCTGGGATTCGTCGCCATGGACCGGGACGGCTACAGCGCCGCGCTGTTCTACATCTTCGCCTATGCCCTGATGGTCATCGCCTGTTTCATCGCTATCTGCCGCGTCTCGCGGGATGGGACCAACGTCGCCATGGATGACCTGGCCGGCCTGCACCGCCGCTCGCCCATGCTGGCCCTTACCCTCGGGGTCGGCGTCTTCGCGCTCGCCGGCATCCCGCCTTTCGCCGGTTTCACCGGCAAGCTCGCGCTCCTGAAGGCCGCCCTGAACCAGGGTCACCTCGCGCTGGTCATCATCGCGGTGATCAACACCGTGATAGCCATCTATTACTACCTCGCCATCGTCAGGGAGACCTTCTTCCGCGACCCCGAGGACCGCCCCCAGGTCGCCATCGACGGCGCAACGCGCGCCCTGTGCGCCGCGCTCATCGCCGGCATCCTGGCCTTGGGCATCCTTCCGGAACCGATCCTTGCGGCGATCCGTTCGTCGCTCTGACCGTGGCCCCGGCGCGGGCCCGCCGCAAAAGGCCTCATGTTCCGACAGGATGGAAGGGACTCACAGGATGGATCCCGATCCCCCGCCCCGTCTATCCTGTTGATCCTGTCCGAAAACCCTCGCAGGAGGCCCGGGGCCCGGGGCCCGGACCCGGCCACTCGACATGCCTCGATTTCTGCGCACAGTGGGTTTTTGAGGGACCCGTGAAGAACCCGCGCCTTGCCCGCCTCGGCTGTTCGGCGGCCCTGGCGATCGCCGCCGCATCGGCGCTCGCCGAGGACTGGCCTCAGTTCCAATTCGACGCGCGTCGCTCGGGCAACGCACCCACCCGCGCCGTGCGGCCCCCGCTCGAGCTGATCGCGTCCGCGCCGTTGACCGACGCCATCTTCACGTCACCCGCGCTGGCCGATGATCGCGTCTACGCCGTCGATGGCGCCGGTGTCGCGTCTTGCCTGGATGCACGCACGCTCCGGACGATCTGGACGTTCGTCCCCTCGGGCGGGGCCACCAACTGCAACAACGTCTCCTCGCCAGCGCTCTGCGGCCCCTTCCTGCATTTCGGCATGACGAAGGGGACCCACGTCGTCCTCGCGCGAGACACCGGCCGCCTGGCGCGAGAGATCCCCTGCGGCGAGCCGATCTTCGCCAGCCCGGTCGCCCGCGGCGACCGGGTCTACGTCGCCACGCTGGGGGCGAAGATCTACGCCCTCGAGCCCGACGGGACCATCGCGTGGACGTGGGACTTTGTGAGGGAGGTCCTCCGTTTCGATGGCGACCGGTGGGACGGCCGGGCGTGGCTCGCGCACAAGGGAAACCGCGTGACCTGGCGCGACCACTTCTGCTGCTCTCGCGATTTTGGCGCCCACGGCGATATCGTGATCGTCCCGGCGGGAGGCCGCACCGTATTCTTGCGGGACAAGGGTGGGGAGGCCGCGCTCCTCGCGATCGGAGAGATCCCCGAATACGGCGGCAAGGAGTATGCCGCGGCCTTCGGCCAAAGCATCGGGGAGGATGGAACCGCATTCGTGCAGTGGCATCGCCGCGACAACTACGGCCGCGTCGAGATGCTGCGCCTCCGGGATGGCAAGGTGGAGGGGAGACCGGTGCCGGGCACCGAGACCGCCATCAACCTCCCCGGGGCGCTCAGTTTCTCGCCCGTGGCCATCCGGGACACCGCGGTCTTCCGCACCCGGCCCGAGGAAGGATTCGGCCTCCTTCGGCACTCCATCGACTCCGGCCAGAATGACCTGCTCCACGAGGCCGCCGCCATCGCCCCGCCCACACTGGCCCAGGACCACGCGATCTATGGCGACCTCGCCGGCCGACTCCACGTCGTTCCGCTCAGCGGCAAGGGCCGACCCTGGTCATTCCAGACCCCGTTCCGCAAGGCGATCTCCGCACCCGCCGCAATCGTCGGCGGGCGTATCTATTTCGGTTGCGAGGACGGCCATCTCTACGCCCTGGGGCCACGGGGGCAAGCGCCCCTCCCATCGAAAGCCATCGATCTCGAGCGCCTCCGGACGCCTCCAGCCGGGCCGTTCGCCGGACCCGAGCACGACTGGAGCACGAACTACCGCGACCTCGCAAATTCCAACTGCAACACGCAGGGCCTGAGGCCCCCCCTGCGCGTTCGCTGGATGCGCCGCTACGAGGGCACATTCAAGCACATTCCCGTGTGCGGCGGCGGGCGCATGTACACGCACACCTCCGAGGGCCAGATCTTCGCCGTGGAACAAGACACCGGCCGATTGCTCTGGCGGCGCTTCTGGCCGGGCGTCCACCTGTCCTTCACCGCGCCAAGCCACGATGCGGGAAGACTGTTCCTCCCGCAGGCAGGCCCGGGTGGCTCGCGCATGCGCTGCCTCGACGCCTCGAATGGCGACCTCCTGTGGGAGGCCCCGTTCACCGGTTCGCCCAGCTGGAGCCGCCAGGCCCCGCCCGTCCTCTTTAGCAACCTCGCCATCTACGCATCAGGCGCCGGCCGCTACGCCGCCCAGGGCACCGAAAAGCCCTTCGTCATGAAAGGCGATCCGAAGCCGGCGGATGACGGCGCCGAAGTCATGAGCTGGATCTACACCCACGACAACCCTTTCTACCCGCGCGACCACCGCCCGATGATCTGGGCGTGGGATCGGGCCACGGGACGAGTCGTCTGGCAGCGCGATTTCTCCGACTTCGGTTCCGGTGGAAACGATTGCGGGCTGTGCCTCGTGGACGGGACGCTCTTCTATTCCACTTTCTTCGGCTATGCGGCCTCCAAGAGGGAGGCGCGCGGCCACCGCCGAGGACCCAACGGCCTCACGGTCGCCCTCGATCCCACCTCGGGGAACATACTCTGGACAAACCTCACAGCCTTCGTCACGGCAGGCTGCACCATCTCCGGGCGAGACGGACGCCTCTATCTCGGAGGCTACAACGCGGCCGACGAGAGCACGACGGACCGCCACGTCCTCTGCCTCGACGCCAAGGACGGCTCCATCGTCTGGACGTCGGACCCCGTCCGCTCCGCCGTCAACGTCGTCACCATCGGCGAGGGCCACCTCTTCTCCAACGCATCGGGCCACGACGGCCACCTCATCGACCCGTCCACCGGAAAGATCCTCTCGCGATTCAATTACCGGTATGCCTGCACCCGCTTCACATGTTCTTGGCCATACCTCCTTGGCGCGAACATGGATATGATCGACCTGTCCGATGGCAACCGCCTCGTCTCCACGGGCCCCTGCATCGATTCGCGCGAGTGCGTCGGGCCCGCCATCTCCAACGGGCGCATCTACTACACGTCGCAGGCCAGCGGTCTCCAGATCGCCCTCGATTGGTCGGTCAAATGACGTTTACAACAACCCGCCAGGCCGCAAACTGAAGCCCGCGCGTGGATTTTCCGTTTCCGATACTGCTCTTCCTCCTCTTCGCGGCAATCGCCATCGCCGCGGGGATCTTTGGCGCCGTCGCCGAGCGCAGGCGCCGCGATGCGCTGGCCTCCGCGGCGGCGCGCCTCCGGATGTCTTTCTCGCCCGATCGAGACCACACGCTGGCCAAGCAATTCCAGTGGCTCGACGCCCTCGCCCACGGCACCAACCGCTACGCCCAGAACGTCATGGCCGGCGTCTGGCGCGACCATCCGGCCACCGCCTTCGACTACCACTATCAGGTGACCACGAGCAACGGCAAGACCTCCCAGACCACCCACCACCACCTCGCCGTCTTCGCCCTCACCCTCCCGTGCCCCTTCCCGGAAATCCGCATCGTCCCCGAGGACTTCGGCTCCAGGATCGCACAGGCCCTCGGCTGGGAGGACATCGACTTCGAATCCGCCGAGTTCTCCAACGCCTACGTCGTCCGATCCAAGGACAGGAGATTCGCCTACGACGTCTGCCACCCCCGCATGATGGAATTTCTCCTCACGCACCGCGACCTGCGTATCGAGATCGAGGGCAACACGCTCGCCACCTGGTCGCCGGGGCGCCTGCGGCCGGACTCCGTCGAGTTTGCGCTCGATCGCATCGCGTCCGTGCGCGGACTCCTTCCCGCTTACCTCTTCTCGGAGAGCGGCGCCCATGCCTGAATCGTCCTTTGTGGCCATCGCGGCCCTCGGCCTGCTGCTGCTGATCTCCCTGTGGGTCATCGTTCAATACAATGGCCTCGTCTCTCTCAGGAACCACATCCGCGAGTCGTGGAGCAACATCGACACCGAACTCAAGCGCCGATATGAGCTGATCCCCAACCTCGTCGAAACCGTCAGGGGCTACGCCGCCCACGAGCGCGATGTCCTCGAGCGCGTCACCGAACTCCGCGCCCGCTGCATCGCGGAGACGGGTCCCGCAATCGACCAAGCCCGCGAGGAGCGCGAACTCGTCGGCGCCCTCCAGCGCCTCCTCGCCATCGTCGAGAGCTATCCTGACCTCAAGGCCGACCGGCACTTCCTCGAACTCCAGCGAGAACTGACCAACACCGAGGACCGCATCCAGGCCGCGCGCAGATTCTACAACGGCAATGTCCGCGACTACCGGAACCGCCGCGAGACGTTCCCCTCCAACCTCGTCGCGTCCGCCTTCGGCTTTGCGCCCGAGGGTTTTTTCGATGTCGAGCCCGCCGTGCGCGAGGCGCCCGCGGTGTCGGCTCCCTGACTCGAGAATAGCCGCATCGCTCCCCGTAGCCGAACGCGTGAGCGTTTGGCCGCCAATCGCCTGAGGCGATCGGCGACATTCTCGGCCCCGGTGCTCCCCGCCGCGCGGGGCATGGGATCTGGCAGCCCTTTGAACAACCCATCCCTGACCAAAACCGACCCGGCCCGCGAGGCCGCGGGCCCTCCCGACGCAACCAGGGAGGGACGCCGGCCCCGGCGTCCGATGGCGTTCTTCAAAATGCTAACTCGAAAATCCGTGGCCACCGTCGCCAGAAAGTGGACCCGCGGGCGGATCGGACGATCTCCGGCAATCGCCGGACCAGATGGGCCACGTTCTCATCTCGCGGTGGCCCCGCCCCCAAAATGCGTTGCGCCCTCGTCCCCGTTCTGGTTCCCTTTGCCGCAGGAGGCAACCATGAGACCACGTCACCGACCCATGACCCAGATCGCGATCCTCGCCACGGCAATCGCGTGGACCGCGCCCCTGATGTCCGCTCCCGAACCCGGTTTCGAGAGCCTGTTCAATGGCAAGGATCTTTCCGGTTGGGAGGGGAATCCCTCCATCTGGTCGGCGCGCGATGGGCTCATGACCGGCGAGACCAAGTCGGACCCCAAGCTGACACACAACACGTTCCTGGTCTTCACCAACGGCACCTTCGGGGATTTCGAACTGCGGCTCTCCTATCGCATCACCGCCGGCAACTCGGGCATCCAATACCGGAGTCGCGCCCTGCCGCCGGGCGACTGCGGCCCGATCATCACCGGCTATCAGGCCGACATCGAGGCCGGCAAAAACCACACGGCGATCCTCTACGAAGAAAGGGGACGGGGGATATTGGCGAAGCGCGGCCAGAAGGTGGTGATCCCCGAGGTCGAGGGCAAACCAAAGCCCGAGGTCGTCGGCTCGCTCGGCGACGCCGCGGAACTACAGACCAAGATCAAGGACCAGGACTGGAATGATTATGTCATCGTCGCGAAGGGCAACCACCTCCAGCATTTCGTGAACGGCGTCCAGATGGTGGACGTCATCGACAACCAGGCCTCAAAGGCGTCCGCGGACGGTCTCTTGGCGCTTCAGGTCCACGTGGGCCCGCCGATGACCGTTCAGTTCCGCGACATCCGCATCAAGCGAGTGCCCTGACGGCGGACCGAGGGGGCATGCTGGCAAAGACCATCCGCTGGGCCTCCTTGGCTCTCATCGCACTGGCCGGGCTTCTTGCCCTCGCCTCCCAGACGCCCGAGCCGCCCCTGCCCGATGGGGTGGTGAAACAGGCCGCCCGCGTCCTCCTGACGGGTCGCGCCGTGACGGTCGACATATATGCGAGGCATGGGGCAACCAACGCGCCGGTGGTGATCGTCGCGCACGGTTTCTCGCGGGGCCGGCGTCACATGGCGGGCTGGGGTGGCATGTTGGCGAGCGGCGGTTTCATCGCCGCGATCCCCGATCAGCCGACCTGGGCCGACGCGTCGCGCAACGGGCGCGCGCTGATGGAACTGCTGGACAAGATCCGCTCCGGCGAGGTCGCGCTCCCGGCCACGGCGAACCATCGCGCCGCGATGGTGGGCTTTTCGCTGGGCGGGCTCAGCACATTGATGGCCGCCTCACCGGCAAAGGCCGACGCATGGGTGGGCCTGGATCCCGTGGACATGCACGGGCGCGGCCGCCGTGCAGGCAACGGGAATCCCCTCCCCTCCGCCATCCTGCTGGCGGAACCGGCCCCATGGAACCACTTTGGAGCAGCCCATCGCATCATCGAGTCTCTTCCCAACAAGCCGTTCACCCTCCGCGTCCGCGGCGCAACGCACTGCGATGTGGAATGGCCCACTGACTGGCTGGGCCGCAGCGCCTGCGGGCCCACCGATCCCGAACGCCGCGAGATATTCGCGCGGTACACCCTCGCCTTTCTCAGGGCCTCGCTGCTGGACGACACCGCCGCAGTGGCGGGACTTCGCCGCGCCGAGGCCGACCCCGGCGTCGAAGATGTCGACGGGCCATAGCCTGCATATTTCACGCGCATGCGCGAAATATGCAGGCTCAACCACCGGCATCTCGCATCGCCCCAAGGCCGCGCGCGACCCGCCCCTCAGGATCTGCCGCGCCGCGCCGCCACCACGTAGACCAAGGCCCCCAGCAGCAGCGTCGTGATCCCCGCGATCGATTCCCTCGGTTGCCTCAGCAGCAGTGCCACGATGAACCATCCCTCCATCCCTAAAAAAATTAGCGGCGTCAGCGGGTATCCCCAGACCCGGAACGGGCGCGGCAGGCCGGGCTCACGCCAGCGCAGCCAGATCACGCCGAGGACGGTCATCATCAGCGGCACCGACAGCACGAATTCGACATACAGCAGGATGGAGCGAAAGGACGACGTCAGCAGCATCCCGAGGGCCAGCGCCGTCTGAACCCAGAGCGCAACGATCGGCAGGCCCGCCCGATTGCGCCAGGCCAGAAACCGCAGCGCCCGGTGGTCCTCGCCCATCGCAAAACTGACGCGGGGCCCGGCCCAGGTCATCGCGCTCACCGTCGAGATCAGGCCCACGCCAATGAGCGCCGCGGCGATCCGCGCTCCCGTCTCGCCCAGGGCGTGCCTCGATGCCACCAGCGCCACCTCCACCTTCCCCGCCATCGCCGGCATCGGCGCGCTCACCAGGAAGGCCGAGTTCACCAGGACATAGAGCACGGTGACCGCCAAGGCCCCGCCCACCAGCGCCAGCGGCAACGACCTGCCCGGATCCCGCACCTCTCCGGCGATGTATGCCGCCGAATTCCAGCCCGAGTACGAGTACATGACGAACACGAGCGATATGGCGAAGGGCGCGCTGAACACCAGCGCCGCATCCCCCGCCCGGGGCGTGAAATGCACGGGTTGCGAGCCTCCCGCCGCGAACAGCGCCGCGCACAGTCCCGCGATCAGCAGCACCTTCAGCCAGGTCGATATCCCCTGCACCGCCGCGCCAAAACGCAGGTCGAACGAATGGGCCGCCGCCGCCGCCACCACCAGGCCCACGGCCAGCGGCGCACGGGGAAGACCCGGGATCGCCCCCCCGAGATAGTCCGCAAACGCCATCGCCGCAAGCGCGATGGGCGCCGAGAATCCCACCGTCGCCGAAACCCAACCCGACAGGAACCCCGGCAGGGGGTGAAAAATCCTAGACAGGAAATGGTACTCCCCACCCGACCGGGGCAGCGCCGCCGCCAACTCCGCATAGCAGAGCGACCCGCAGAGCGCCATCAGGCCCCCGATCAGCCAGAGCAGCAGCACGCCGAACCCGCTTGGCACGGCCTCCACCTGGAAGCCGGCGCTGGTGAACACCCCGATGCCCACCATGTTCGCCACCACCATCGCCCAGGCCGTTCCGGCCGAGACCCCGGCTCCCCCCGCGTCACCCCGGCCGCCCTTTGAATCGCCTTGCGGGAGAACCTCGCCCATCGCACCATGATGCAGGTTCCCCGATCCCAAGTGAACTCGAAACGAGGAGGTCCCATGAGGTTCATCCCCATCGCACTCGCCACCCTTGCCCTCACCTGCGCCGTCTCGCAGGCCCAACTGACTCCCGCGGAGAAGGCCGCCGCCGCCGCCGAATCCTGGCTCAAGCTCGTGGACGCCGGCTCCGACAAGGAGGCCTACGAGGCCTCGTCCAAGAATTGGAAAAAACGAAACACGATCGAATGGTGGCGGCGCACCATCAACGTCTACCGCCGCGACCGCGGCACCGTCGCCGGGCGCCAGCTCATCAACGTCGAAAAGCCCAAAGACCGGGGAGAGAAAAAGGAAAAGGGGCCCAAGGCCAATATCCTGGTGGCCCGATTCGAGACCACGTTCGAGAAGGGCGCCTGCATCGAGGTCGTCACCCTCGATGAGGACGAGGCCGACGAGTGGCGCGTCTCGCACTACGCCATCGTGGCGAAATAGGCCAGCCCCGATCTCACTTGCCCTGCCCCAGTTCGCGCGACCTTCGGGTTGCGGCCGCGACGGCATCGATGAAGGCAGACCGCACCCCGCGGCCCTCGAGCACCTTGAGGCCCTCGACCGTCGTCCCCGCCGGGCTGGCCACCTCATCCTTGAGGCGCGCGGGATGTTCGCCGGTTTCCACCACGAGCCGCCCCGTCCCCAGCACGGTCTGCGCCGCCAGCCGCTGCGCCAATGCGCGAGGCAAGCCCGCCGCCACGCCCCCGTCCGCAAGCGCCTCGATCACAAGGCACAGGTAAGCCGGCCCGCTGCCACTCAGGCCAGTGACCGCATCGAGCTGCCCCTCGGGCACCCGCACCGCCATGCCGACGCACCCCAGGAGCCTCTCCGCCACCGACGCATCCGCCTCGGTGGCCCGCTCGCCCAGGCTGTAGGCCGACGCGCCCGCGCCCACGAGGGCCGGCGTGTTCGGCATCACCCGGATCACCCGGAACCCCGCGGGCACCAGCGCCTCCAGCCGGGCCAGTGTCACACCCGCCGCCAGCGACACCAGGAGCCTCCCCCCCGCAAAACCCGCCACCGGCGCCAGCGCGTCCGCCACCTGCCCCGGCTTGACCGCCAGCACGATGACGCCGCATCGCTCCACCAACTCCATCGGCGACCCCACTCGCGCCCCGCCCGTCCCCGCCGTGAACCGCCCCAGCGCCTCGGGCGAAACGTCGGTCGCCAAGACGCGCCCCGCACCCCAGGCCCCAGACCGTATCACGCCGCCCGCCAACGCGGCCGCCATCCGTCCCGCGCCCAGAAAGCCCAAGCACGACTCTGCCTCATCGCCCATCGCATGTCCTCCTTCTGACATGATAGCCCTTCCCCAATAAGACCGAAGCGAAATCCACCCGGCACGCGCGACTTGCGCCCGCGCTGTCTTGCGCCACCCTTTCGCGGGGGCGCCTGGCGCCACGCCAACACGCCACCCGCCCCGCCCCCATCCGACAGCAACCCCATGGAAGCAAACTCGGCCATCCTCTGCGTCGATGACGAACCCCAGGTCCTCAGCCTTCTCGAGAGGATCGTCGCCGGGGCATTCTCTCCCGCCATCCGCGTCATCGCCTCGCCCTCCGGCGAAGACGCCCTCGAGAAGATGAGCGCATGGCTCTCGTCCGAACGCGATCTCATCGCCCTCGTCACCGACGAGAAGATGATGGGCATGAGCGGCGAGGAACTCATCCGGCGCGCGCGGGCCCTGAGCCCTGCGACCCCGGCCATCCTCATCAGCGGTTTCGCCTCGGCCGAATTGCTCGGCCGCGTCATGAGCCACTCCGGCCTCTTCCGCTATATCGCAAAACCTTTCCAGCCGGGCCAGCTCATCGCCGCCGTCCGCGACGCCGAGCGCGCCTTCTTCCAGCACAAAGAGTTTCGCCACCTCGCCTCGCTCTTCCGCGAGGCGTCCGGATCCGCCGCCCCACACCGCGAGGCCAGCCAGATCCTCCAGCGCCAGCAGGCCCTGCTCGAACTCTCCCTCACCAGCGCCCAGGATTTCGGGGCGCGACTCTCCACCATCCTCGAGCGCACCGCGGACGTCCTGCTCGCCGAGCGCACGTGCATGCTCCAGTACTCGGCCAGCTCCGAGTCGTTCGAATGCACGCACCTCTTCGATCGCCGGACGGGCGCCCACCACAGCCCCCGCACCGTCGTCTACGCCTCCGATCAACCCAACTACGCCGCCACCATCCGCAAGGGCGAGGTCGTCGTGGCCAGGGATGTCGACCGCGAGCCCGCCGCGCTTCCCGCCATAGCGGGCCTCCACCAGTCGCGGGCGACCGCATCGCTCGACGCGCCCATCTGGCAGAACGGCCATCTCATCGGCGTTCTCCGTTGCGAGATACTGTCCGGTTCTCGCGACTGGTCCCAGGAGGATATCTATTTCGCCATCCTCGCCGCCCACATGGTCGGCGCCGCCCGCGAAGCCGATCAGCGCCACCGGGCCGAGGCCCGCCTCCGCCAGGCCGAGGAGCGCTACCGGGCCATCTTCGAGAATGCGGTCGTCGGCATCTACCAGAGCACCGAGGAGGGACGCCTCCTCTCCTGCAACCCAGCCATGGCGCACCTCCTCGGCTTCGAGAACCCGTCCGATCTCAGGCAGGCGGTATCCAATATCCCGCGCGAGCTGTACGTCGAACCACGCCGCCGCGAGGCGCTCCTGGCCAAGCTCCGCAAGGACAAGACCGTCGTGGATTTTGAGAGCTCGCTCCGCCGCCGCGACGGCACCATCCTGTTCGTCTCCGAATCCGCCCGCGTCGTCGAAGACGCGAATGGCCGCATCGCCTACCTCGAGGGCATCGTCCAGGACATCACGCCCCGCGTCCGCGCCGCCAGGGAACTGAAGCTCGCCAAGGATGTCGCCGAGAACGCGAGCCGCGCCAAGAGCGCGTTCCTCGCCACCGTCAGCCACGAGATCCGCACCCCCCTCAATGGCGTGATCGGCCTCCTGGATATCCTCCTCGGCGGCGGCCTCCCTTCCGAGTTGCACGCCCACGCCCGCGTGGCGCGCGAGAGCGCCCATTCCCTGCTGGCCACGATCAACGATGTGCTCGATTTCTCCAAGATCGAGTCCGGGCGCTTCGACGTGGCCGAGTCATCCGTCGACCTCCGTCGCCTCGTGTCCGACATCATCGCCCTCCAGGCCCCCGCCGCCGCGGCCAAGGGCATCGACCTGTCGGCGACCGTCGACGCATCGGTGCCGGACCGACTGCTCACCGACCCCCTCCGCGTCAGGCAGATCCTCCAGAATCTCATCTCCAATGGGATCAAATTCACCGAGGCCGGCGGCGTCACCATCCGGCTGGGCGGGCACGAGGACGGGCGCGATCTCGTCGTCGATGGCGTCGTCGAGGACACCGGCATCGGCATCCCGCCCGACGCCCAGGAGCGCGTCTTCCGCGAATTCGAGCAGGCCGACAAGACCATCGCGCGCCGCTTCGGCGGCACCGGCCTGGGCCTCGCCATTTGCCGCTCCCTTCTCGAACGGCTCGGCGGCGCCATCCGCGTCGATAGCGAGCCCGGCAAAGGCAGCCGGTTTGTCTTCCATTTCCGCGCCCGCCCGCTGCTCCACGCGGAGGCACCCGAGCCCTCCCCCCCGCCACCCCCCTCGGCCTCGCGGCCACTCCGACTCCTGTGCGTCGAGGATAGCCCCACCAACCAGGCCATCGCCCGCCTCCAGCTCACCCAGATGGGCCATTCCGTCGAAACCGCCTGCAATGGCCAGGAGGCCCTGGAACGCCTCGCCCGATCCCACTTCGACGCCGTCCTGCTCGACATCCGCATGCCCGTCATGGACGGCATGCAGGTCACCCGCATCGTCCGCGATCCTTCCTCCCGGGTGCTCGATCATGACGCCTACCTCGTCGCCATGACGGCCGACGCCATGGACGGCGACCGCGAGCGCTACCTCGTCGAGGGATTGAACGACTACGTCAGCAAACCGATCTGCCCGGACGCGCTGCGAGCCGCCCTCGCGCGCGCGGAACAGTACGCCCGGTCTCGCCCGACGCCCCCGCCACCGCCCGCCTTCCCTCCGGAGACCAACCCCGCCGCACAGGCCGCCGCCGAGCTATGGCCCGTCTTCGCCCATGAGGCGGCCGCCCTGATCGACGAGATGGAACACGCCCTCTCGCATCGCGATGCCCAGCGCCTCGCCCATGCCGCGCATACCCTCAAAGGATCCTCCGGCAGCTTCGGATTCCAACGCCTGCATCGCCTCTGCGACGGCATCGACAAACAGGCCCGGGAACACCGCCTCGATGTCCTGCCCGAGTGGCTCCGACAGACCCGCTCCGAATTCGATCACCTCCTCATCGAACGCCCACCCCTCACTCACCCAATTAGTCCCACTTCTCGTTAACACCCCGTCCCAAACAGGAAAATTCGTTTGATCCGAGCCTCGGAAGAGGGATACACTTACCGAGGCGCGTTTTTGAACATTTTATACAGCCCTGAAATGAAAAGTATGTCGTACCAGTCCACGGTGTTCGATTCTCTCCAGGACCTCTGCGGTCGTGGTGAGACCGGTCGCCTCGACATCCGCAAGGGTCCCTTCGGCGGCACGATCTACTTGCAGGGCGGCAATGTCATCGATCTCGATTTACAGGGCCGCAAGGGAACCGACGCCCTGCTGGAAATGCTCGCGTGGTCGGACGGGGCGGTCTGCTGGTTTCAGGGTGCGACGCCCTACCGCCACACCTGCCACCTGCCCCTGTTCGAACTCGAGGCGCTCTGGTTTGGGGCCGAGGGCGGAGGATCGAAGGCCGAGGGACGGTGCGCCCCCACGGCGCGCGCGACGACCGGGTCCCAGGCGATCGGCATCTTCCTGCCGAGGCTTGGCCAGTACGAGATCGTCCTCCAGGCACAGGATCCCGCGCACCGCCCGAGCCAGCACGTTCTGGGCCAGCCGCTGAAGCCCGCCTATCTGATCGGCGGCTCGCACGAGTGCGACATCCACATCGACCACTATTCCGTCTGCCAGATGCACGCCGCCCTCATGGTCGAGGACAACATCATCCGCATGTGGGACCTGGGCTCCAACAACGCGACCCACGTCAACGGCGACCTCGTGGACGAGGCCATCCTCCAGAGCGGCGATGTCATCCAGATCGGCGACATCGCCTTCCGGATGACCCTGCGCGCGCAGAGGGCCCCCGCCGAGCAGCCGGATGCCACCGTGCGCCGACCCACATTCCGCAAGCCCACCCCGGCGTCCGCCCCCGCGGGCCCGCTGCGCCTCGAGAGCATCCTCGCCGAGAAACGGCGAAGGGACACCACCAAGAACCCGCTGTTCAGGCTTTTTGACACGCTGCGCTCGGGCAAGACCCCGAGGCGCTGAATCCTTGTGGCCCGCCGCACCCGCGTGCTAGCCTCCGGGGCGTCCGAGGGCACATACCGTGAACATACTCATCGTCGAGGATAGCGTCGCCACGAGAAAACTCCTGGCGACCCTTGTCAACAGCGGCCCCGAGAAGCACCAGGTCTTCGAGGTCGGAAGCGCCGAGCAGGCGCTGGATGTCCTCGGGGACGACAACGCCCCGGGCATCGATATCTTCCTGATCGACCAGAACCTGCCGGGCATGGATGGCGCCACCCTGGCCCGCACCCTGCGCGACCGCTTCGGGGCCACCAACGCGAATTTTCCCTACCTGATCATGGTCACCTCGGACAACTCGGAGGCGACCATCAGCCGCGCGCTGGAGGCCGGCGCCAACGACTACATCACCAAGCCCGTCAACCTCAAGGTCCTCAACATCCGGATGCGCGTGGCGCGCATGCTCGCCGAACTGGGCCGATTCGGCCTGGAGTCGGAGTACCTCCGCTCCCTCGCCCTCGGCGCGATCAATACCGCCGTCACGCCCATGTCGATCTGCGAGGTCCACGAGAACCCCCCCATCCTGCCCATCGCCTTCGCCAATCGCGCGATGGCGCAGTGGCTCGGCATGACGCAGCCGGAACTGGCGGGCCGCTCGCTGGCCGAGATCCAGATGTGGTCCCCGGAGTTCTCCACCTCCGTCGGCGCCACCCTGCGGGCCAACCATTTCTTCCATCACCCGCTCCACTCGCTCTCCAAAGAATGGAACAAGGCCGCCGTCGGATGCACGGTCGTGCCCCTCAACGTGGAGAACGGGACCCCCACGCACGCGCTGGTCATCCAGTCTTCGGCCGCGTAACATCCGGGCCCACGTGGCCACTCACAGGGATCAGGCGGGCAGCGGCGAGGCGCTCGAGGGGCAGATCGAGCGCGTCACCTTCTACAACGAGGAGAACGGGTTCGCCGTCCTCCGCGTCAGGGCGCGGGGCCACCGCGACCTCGTCACGCTCGTCGGGCCGGTCGCCTCGGCCAACGCCGGCGAGTTCGTCAAGGCCTCCGGACGATGGACCGTCGACAAGACCCACGGGCCACAATTTTCCGCGGACCGCATCGAGTCGCATCCGCCCACGTCGAGGGAGGGCATCGAGCGCTTCCTGGCCAGCGGCCTCATCCGGGGCGTCGGCCCGCACTACGCCGGGCGCCTCGTCGCCCGCTTCGGGGAGCGCGTCTTCGACATCATCGAGCGCGAATCCGGTCGCCTCGAGGAGATCGAGGGCATCGGCCCCGGCCGGCGGCGCACGATCAAACAGGCCTGGGAGGCCCAGAAGGCCGTGCGGGAGATCATGGTCTTCCTGCACGCCCACGGCGTCTCCACCAGCCGAGCCGTGCGCATCCACCGCACCTACGGCGAGGAGGCCATCGCCAAGGTCACGGAAAATCCCTACCTCCTGGCACGCGATATCCACGGCATCGGCTTCAAGACCGCCGACCAGATCGCAAAGCAGCTCGGCGTTCCGCACGATTCCCCCCTGCGCGCATGCGGGGGCCTGGAGCACATGCTCCACGAGCAGACCCTGGCCGGCCACTGCGCCTCCCCCCGGGAGGCGCTCGTCCGGGCGACGGCCCAGTTGCTCGAAATCGGGGAAGATCGCACCGCCGATGCGCTCGGCCAACTGCTGGGCCGCGGCGATCTGGTCTCGGAGACCATCGCGGGCGAGGATCTGGTCTTCCTCCCGCAGATGCAGGCCGCCGAAAAGGGCGTCGCCGCACGCCTTCGCGCCCTCGCCGGCGGCAAGACCCCTTACCCGGCCATCGACGCCGGGCGCGCGATCGCCTGGTGGGAAGGCAGGTCCGGAAAGACGCTGGCCCCCGCCCAGCGCGATGCCATCAGCGCGGCCCTGGCCCAGCGGCTGCTGGTCATCACGGGCGGTCCCGGGGTCGGCAAGACCACGCTGCTCAACGCCCTGCTCGCGATACTCCGCGCCAAGAAGGTCCGCCCCTCCCTGTGCGCCCCCACCGGACGGGCGGCCAAGCGCCTCGCAGAGGCCACGGGCATCGAGGCCCGCACCATCCATCGCGCGCTGGAATACCAGCCCGGGCGCGGCGGCTTCGCGCGCAACGAGCGCAATCCCCTCGACCACGACCTTCTTGTCGTGGACGAGTGCTCCATGGTCGATGTGCCACTGATGCACGCCCTGCTCCGCGCCCACCCCCCCGCCGCCGCGCTGCTCCTGGTCGGCGATGCCGACCAACTCCCCTCCGTGGGACCCGGCAGCCTCCTGGCCAACCTCATCGAGAGCCGCGCCTGCCCCGTCGTGACCCTGACCCAGATCTTCAGGCAGGCGGCCGCCAGCCGCATCGTCGCCGCCGCCCACGCCATCAACGCCGGCAACGTCCCCGCCTTCGATTCCGCCGACCCAGATGCCGATTTCCACTTCTTCCCCCGCGAGGAACCCCAGGCCATCGCCTCGTCCGTCATCTCGCTCGTCCGCGATCGCATCCCGAAAAAGACCGGTCTCCGCCACCGCGACATCCAGGTTCTCTGCCCCATGCACCGCGGCCCCCTCGGCACCCGGGAACTCAACGCGGCGCTCCAGCGCGAGCTGAACCCCCCCAGCCCCGAACGGCCCGGCGTCCAGCGATTCGGCTGGGAATTCCGCACCGGGGATCGCGTCCTGCAGACCGAGAACAACTACGACAAGGATGTCTTCAATGGCGACATCGGCGAGATCACCCGAGTCCTCCACGAGGACCGCGAGATCCGCGTCCGCTTCGACGAGCGCGAGGTGGCCTACGATTTCGACGAGCTGGACGAACTCCAGCCCGCTTTCGCCATCAGCGTCCACAAGTCCCAGGGCTCCGAGTTCCCCGCCATCGTCATCCCCGTCGCCACGCAGCACTTCATGATGCTCCAGCGCAACCTCGTCTACACCGCCATCACGCGCGGCAAACGACTCGTCGTCGCCGTCGGCCAGATGAAGGCCCTCGCCATGGCGGTGCGCAACGCCGACACCACGCGCCGCATCTCGGGACTGCTGGCACGCCTGAGGGCCTGACTCCAATATTGCCGCATCGCCTCCCGTAGCCGAACGCGCCAGCGTTTGGCCGCCAAGGCCTCACGGCTTCGGCTACATTTCCTCAAGCCGGTGGCCCGGCGGTTGCCGGATGACTTCTGACTCGAATATTGCCGCATCGCCTCCCGTAGCCGAACGCGTGAGCGTTTGGCCGCCAAAGCCTCACGGCTTCGGCTACATTTCCTCAAGCCGGTGGCCCGGCGGTTGCCGGATGGGATATATAGCTCGAAAATACGGGATGTGGCCGCGGTCGTTAGACCGTGGACGCGTCGGCCAAGCGCCCGGCCCCCCAACTCAGACCGAGGCGGCTTCGCCCCGCTGCTCCATCGGAACGTAGCTCCGCAATCCCGAGCCGGTGTAGATCTGCCGGGGACGATGAATCTTGGACTTCGGATCCGACGCGATCTCCCGCCACTGCGCTATCCACCCGGGCATCCGGCCCATGGCGAACATCACCGTGAACATGTCGTCCGGGATGCCGATCGCCCTCAGGATGATCCCGCTGTAGAAATCGACGTTCGGGTACAGCTTCCGCTCGATGAAATACTCGTCCTTGAGCGTGACCTCCTCGAGTTTCATCGCGATGTCCAGCAGCGGGTCGCTTCGCCCCAGCGAGCTCAAGACCGCCATCGCCGCCTCGCGCAGGATCTTCGCCCGCGGATCATAGTTCCGGTACACGCGGTGCCCGAACCCGTAGAGCCGCTTGCCCTTGTCGCCCGACCGGGCCGCCTCGATGAACCGCGTCCCGTCGTCGCCCTCGTCATGGATCCGCTGCAGCATCTTCACCACCGCCACGTTGGCCCCGCCGTGCGCCGGGCCCCACAGCGCGCACACGCCCGCCGCCACCGACGCGAACAGGTTCGCGCCCCCGGAGGCCACCATCCGCACCGTCGACGTGCTGCAATTCTGCTCGTGGTCGGCGTGCAGCAGCAGGAACAGGTTCAGCGCCCGATCCACCTCCCACCGCGCGATGAAGTCGCTGTACGGCTCGGTGAACATCATGTGCAGGAAGTTCGCGCAATATGGCAGCTGGCCCCGCGGGTGGTTGAATGGCCGCCCGTGCCGCGCCCGGTACGACATCGCCGCCAGCGTCCGCACCTTCGACAGCAGGATGGTCGCCGACCTGTCGAAGTGCTCCAGGTCCTGCTGCCGGTTGTTGCTCGCCATCTCCGGGTAGTAGCAGCCCAGCGAGTTGAGCATCGCCGACAGGATCGCCATCGGGTGAGCCGTCGGCGGAAAACTCTCGAACATGTGGAACATGCTCTGGTGGATCGAGGCGTTGCCCAGGATCAGCCCCCGGAACCTCGCCAGCTGCTGCTCCGTCGGCAACTCCCCGTAGATGATCAGGTACGCCGACTCGATGAAATTGGAGTGCTGCGCCAGCTCCTCGATGGGATAGCCACGGTACCGGAGGATCCCCTTCTCGCCATCGATGAACGTGATCGCGCTCTCGCACGACCCCGTGTTGCCAAAGCCCTCGTCGAAGCAGATGTACCCGGAATCCTTCCGGAACTGTCGCACGTCGATCGCCTTCTCGGCCTCCGTGCCCACCATCACCGGGTACTCGTACTCCCGGCCGCCCACGATGATCTTACCTGTCTCTGGCATAACGCACAGTCTGTCAGAAGACCGACGGATGACAAAACCTTTTGCTCGTGAATAGCCGAAGCCGGTCGCCACCCCCATCACCGCCCGACCCACCCCACCGACCCCACGCGCGATCCGCTCCTGAGCCAGGCCGCGCTCCCCTCGCCCGCGGCATCCCCCTCCCGCCGCACCCGCCCTGTCCCCAGAATGTCACGGGGCCGTCATGGAGCCGCCACGCGATGTGAATAACTTCCGGGATGGCTGTGAATAGATGGCCGGAAATGGTGCCGAAAATATTGCTTCATCAAATACTTGCAACAGACAAAATCTCATATTAGTTATTCACAATGGCGCGCCCAACATGGCGGTGAAACCCCGATGAGCGACCCCACCCCCGCCCGCGCGAAGGGCACGGCGAAGAACTACGTGTTGGACACAAACGTCCTGTTGCACGACCCCCAATCCATCTTCCGGTTCGAGGACAACGCCATCTGGATCCCGGTGGAGGTGCTCGAGGAACTGGACCGATTCAAGTCCGAGAACACGACGCGCGGCGCGAACGCGCGCGAGGTGCACCGCTCGCTATCGGGGATGTTCCGGACCACGCGGGACATGGATCGCGGGGTGCGGATGGAAAACGGCGGCACCGTGCGCGTCCCCATACGCCGGCCGGTGAGTTTCGACGCCGGCCGGTGGCACCTCACCGCGCCGACGGCCCGCACCCGGCGCCTGATGGACCTGTTCCCCGATCTGTCGAGCCCGGACAACCGGATCCTCGTGACCGCCGCCCACGTCGCCGACAGTTTCCGGCCCGCGGCGATCCTGGTGACGAAGGATCTCAACATGCAGCTGAAGGCCAAGGCCGTGGGCCTCCAGGCCCAGGACTACCGGACCGACCGGGTCGAGGATTCCGACATCCGCCGCACCCAGCACGAGGCCAACCGCGAGGACTATCCGGTGATCGATCTCCCGGCCCGCAGCCTCCAGGCCTTCGCAAGCCAGGGCTTCATCGACCTCTCCGGGACCCGCAAGGCGCCCCCCGAGCAGTATGTCCTGCTGCGGCACAACGCCAACCCCGAGCAAACCATACCCGCGCGGCAGGGCGCCGACCGCACCTTCCACAGGCTCCGCAGCGACATCATCGCCCTCCGCGGCGGAAAGGCCTTCCGCGCCGTCAACCTCGGCCAGCGCTTCTTTCTGGACGCCCTGTTCGACCCCGAGATCCATCTCGTGACCGTCTACGGCAAGGCCGGCACCGGCAAGACCCTGCTCTCGGTCGGCGCCGCCCTCCAGCAGGTCCAGAGCGGCCTCTACGAGAAACTCCTCGTCACGCGCGTCATCATGCCCACCGGACGCGACATCGGCTTCCTCCCCGGGCGGCTCGAGGAGAAGATGCAGCCCTGGGTGCAGCCCGTCTACGACGCCCTGGAGCAACTCCTCTCGCCGCCCAGGAGCACCCCCGATCACTTCGATGGCCGGCGCCAGAGCAAGCGCAAGAAGCGCCGAGAGGCCCTCGCCCTCGCCGCGTCGGGCCAATCCGCCGCGATCGGACATGGCAACGGCAATGGCAATGGCAATGGCAACGCGCACTTCCACGCCCACGGGAATGGCAACGGCCATTTCCACGGCCACGGCAAGACCATGCGCCCATACGAGCCGCTCCTCCACAACGGCACCATCGAGATCGAGGCCATATGCCACATCCGCGGGCGCTCGATCCCAAACGCCGTCTTCATCGTCGACGAGGCGCAGCAGCTCACCCCGCACGAGGCCAAGACCCTCGTCACGCGCATGGGCAAGGGCTCCAAGCTCATCATGATCGGCGACCTCAGCCAGATCGACAACCCCTACGTCGACGCCCACACCAACGGCCTCGTCTATACCCGCAGCCGCCTCGAGGGCCAGCCCTTCATGGCCCACGTCAACCTCTTCAAGGGCGAGCGCTCGGAAATGGCCGAGGTCGCCGCCAACCTGATGTAGCCCCGATGCCTCGCCCCTGGCGCAGGGCGCGAACCCCCTTGCCACGGCCCGTTTTGGGCGTACCCTCGCGGGGACAATGGCGCGGCGTGCGAGCTCCAGGATCAACCCCGGATGGTGGATCGCCGCGCTCCTGCTCTGCGTCATCGCGATCGCCGGGGGGCGATACCTCTTCGACTTTTTCGGGGACCCGTACCGCACGCTCCAGCCCCTGGACATGCGGGTGTACATGGAGAACGCGAACAGCCTCCGCGGCAATGTCTATAAGGCGCGCGGCACGATCGAGAAATCGCTGGGCTGGCACCCCGCCAAGGGCCGCATGTTCTCGGTCCGCGTCGATGGCGAAGGCGGCCCCGCGCCGCTGCCGGTGCTCGTCCCCGCCTCGCTCAACCACATCAACATCCAGCAGGGCCAACAGTTCAACCTTCGGGTGGAGGTCGGCGGGGGCGGCGTCGTCATCGTCCAAGACATGCGCAAGCAATAGCGTGCCGCGCCCGCGCTGGAAAAACCCCGGGGCAGTGCAATTTTTAGAGGACACAGCATGACCCGAACCACCATCCGCTGCATCGCGTTCCTCACCGCGGCCGTCGCCGCGCGGGGCCAGGCCCCCAACCTGGTTCCCTCGATGGCGGCCGAGCCACAGCCGCAGACCGCGCCGGCTCCCTCCCAGCAGAGACCGCCGCAGGACCCCACCCAGGGGACCTCCAAGTTCCTCGGCAAGGACCTCCCCGCGCTCGACATCGGCAACGAGGTCATCAGCTGGGACGGCAAGGTGTGGAAGATCACCGACAACCGCATCTTCCGAGCGCGCTTTGAGAAATTCCTCAACGCGGCCGAGCAGACCACGGAGGAGGAGCAGGAATACCAGGCGCTGCTCGCCCGCATCATGGCCCTGCTCGCGCCCGAGACCGTGGACTCCTCCAAGGTCAATGACGCCTGGAGCCTGCTGCCCAAGGCCTCCAAGTACCGGATCGACGCGAACCTCTGCGACTCCCTGGCCAACGCCGTCTATACCGTCTGGCTCTCCAAGCGCGAGGTCAGCCGCATCCAGTTGGCCCAGAAGGTGCTCACCGAAGAGAAGCGCTCGCTGGAGTGGAACGCCCGCATGCGCTCCGAGAACAACCGCCTCGGCGAAACGCCCCCGAAAAACCCGGCCCTCGCCCAGCAGTGGTCCAAGGAGCAGGAACTCAAGCGCGACCTCGGCCTCCAGCCCTACCTCACGCGCCTCGTCGAGGTCAACGCCATGATGCAGGCCAACAGGCTCAAGACTCAGGCCTCCGAGCTCCAGGCCAAGATCGAGTTCCAGGCCCTGGTCATGCAGTTCTTCCTCCAGCGCCGCTTCCAGCACGTCGTGATCGCCAGCCGCTTCTACCGCTCCATCTTCGCCGATGGCGACACCAAACTCGCCGTCGGCAAGGAAACCGAGAAACTGCTCACCGACGCATCGGGCCTTCCCCCCACCCTCGGCGTGCTGGATTCGCTCGCCAGCGAGGCCATGCGCGATGTGTCCGAGGGCGTCGAGGCCTTCCGCTTCCTGCTTGGGAAAAACGAGCTCGCCAGCGCCACCGAGCGCCTCTCCGAGACCTTCGTCCTCGGCGAGTACATGCCCGAGGTCCGCTCCCTCAAGCGCGACGAGAAGCGCGTGGCCCTGAAGTTCGCACAGCTCAGCAACCAGCTCCTCTCCGCCCTCGAGGTCAAGGACTACGAGCGGGCCGAGCAGACCTGCAAGGAACTCCAGTCCCTCGCGACCGATTTCGACACCTCCAAGCCCATGGCCGCCATCGAGACGGCGCGCACCGTCAGCTCCATGCACCTCGCCAAGGCCCGCACCGCCGCGGTGTCCGGCGACCGCGCCACCCTCGAGGAACAGCTCCGCCTCGCCACCGAGATCTGGCCGCGCAACCCCGAGCTCGCGAAAGTTTCCGCCGCCATATTCAGCCAGACCGATGTCCAGCAGCAGGCCCTCGTCGACCTCGATCGCCTCATCCAGCAGAAGAACTATCGCCAGATCTTCGAGGACAAGGTCCGCTTCATCGCCGCCACCGCCCTCTACCCCGACAGGCAGGAGACCCTCCGCAAGGTCCTCGACGACATGCAGATCATCGAGGGCGCCGTCATCCGGGCCCAGGAGATCGCCCGGCGCAACGACCACGCCGGCGCATGGGAGAGTATCGAGAAGGTCTTCAAGGACTTCCCCGACGACAACAAGCTCAACCAGTTGCGCGCCGATTTCACGACCCACGCCGCCGAGTTCGTCCGCAGCCTCCGGACCGCGCAAGACCTGGAGCGAAAGGACCAGACAGGCTCCAGCCTCGCGTGGTACCTCAAGGCCCAGGGCCTTTACCCCCCGAGCGAATACGCCCGCGACGGCATCGAGCGCCTCGTCCAGAAGATCCTCCCCGCGGAGGGGTGAGAGCCGGCGGCTTGTCCCGTGGCCGAACGCGCCAGCGTTTGGCCCACGCCCAAGGCCTTGCTCCCTCGGCTGCGATCGGCCCGCGGCCAATCGCATTTGACTTCGGCGCCCCCGCGGCAGAACCTCGGCCCCGTATGAACGACTCCGCTGTCCGCATCCTGCGCACCGCACTCCGAACGGTGCCCGACTTTCCAAAGCCCGGCATCCAGTTCATCGACATCACGCCCGTGCTCCAGGACCCGGGTCTCTTCGCCCTCGCCATCGACCTGTTCTGCGAGCGCTACGAGAAACTCGGCCTGGACGCCATCGTCGCGGTGGATGCGCGCGGCTTCATCTTTGGCGGCGCGATCGCCCGCCAGCTCGGCGTCGGCTTCGTCCCGATCCGGAAGAAAGGCAAGCTCCCCTACCGCACCCGGGAGCAGTCCTACGACCTCGAGTACGGCAGCGCCACGATCGCCGTCCACGAGGACGCCCTGCGACCGGGCCAGCGCGCCGCGCTCGTCGATGATGTCCTCGCCACGGGCGGCACCGCCGCGGCCGCCGCACAGTTGATCGTCTCCCTCGGCGCCGAGCTCGCCGAGGCCACCTTCTTCGTCGAGCTGGGCTTCCTCAATGGGCGGGCCAAGCTCGCGGGCCTCCCCATGGCGTCGATCATCCGCATCGATTAGCCCGTGAACGCCCCGGAAGCTCCGCACCCAGTCGCCGGCGGGATTCCCGCCGCGGACGAGGCGCGCCACCTCCGGGATCTGTCCCCCCGCCAGTGGCGCTCGGGCATCGCCGCATGGCTCGGCTGGCTGTTCGACGGCCTCGACATGCACCTGTACACCATCGTCGCGGCGCCATTCGTCATGCAGCTCCTCGACCTGGCGGCGACGAGCGACCCCGCCGTGAAGGAGAAAAGCTCGTGGATCCAGGCCGCATTCCTCGTCGGATGGGCGCTCGGCGGCGGTTTCTTCGGGAGGATCGGCGACCGGCTCGGGCGCAGCCGGGCCCTCTGCCTCACCATCCTGACCTACGCCATGTTCACCGGCCTATCCTGCTTCGTGGCGAACTGGTGGCAGCTCCTGATCTGCCGCGTCCTCGCCGCCCTCGGCATCGGCGGCGAATGGGCCGTCGGCTCCACCCTCTTGTCCGAAACGTGGCCGCGCCGCTGGCGCCCATGGATCGCCGCCGTCCTCCAGACCGCCGTGAACATCGGCGTCCTCGCCGCCTGCGTCGCTGTATTCGCCATCGCCTCCGTCGCGCCCGCGATCCAGGGCTGGTTCGATCGCGCCTGGCCCCCCGCGTGGGGTGACGTCCACGTCTACCCGCGCCTCGTGTTCCTGGTCGGTCTCCTGCCCGCCATCATCGTCTACTGGATCCGGCGCCGCGTGCCCGAGCCCGAGGAGTGGAGCGCCGCCAGGGCGTCCGCCCAAACCGCCCAGCCCGGCATCGCGGAACTCTTCCGCGGCCCCGTGCGCCGCACGACCCTATTGACGATCGTCGTCTGCGCCACCTCGCTGACGGCGTGGTGGGCCTTCATGTTCTGGAACCAGCAGCACCTCCGCAACCTCCTCATCGCCGAGGGCTGGGGCGACACCGCGCGCGAGCAGATGGTCAGCGCCGCCTTCTTCCTGGTCATCGGCGTCTCGGTCCTCGGCAACTTCTTCGCCGGCTGGCTCGCGGGCCGGCTCGGTTATCGGCGCGCCATCGCCCTGATGTGCCTCGGTTCCCTCCTCGCGATGCTCGGCACATTCGGCATCCCCAGGGACCACACGTCTCTTCTCTTCTGGATCCCCTGGATCGGGTTCTTCTCGGGCGTGTTCGGCCTCTTCACCATGTACCTCCCGCCCCTCTTCCCCACCCTCCTGCGCACCACCGGCGCGGGATTCTGCTACAATATCGGGCGCATCGCCGCCGCCTTCGGCACCGTCCTCTTCGGGTTGTTCTCCCAGGTCGGGGACTTCCGCCTCGCGCTGCTGTACTGCAGTCTCCTGCTGGTGCCGGCCATCCTCGCCGCATGGCGGATGCCCGACCACGGCCCGGAACACGGGGTCACGCCATGACCGCTGCCCCAAACGCGACAGATCCCCGGCTCTTGAGACTCTCGCCCGAGGATAATGTGCTGGTCCTCCTCGCCCCGGTCGCCGCCGGGGAATCGCTCCGCATCGATGGCCGCGCCACGCCGATGAAATCCGCCATCCCCCTCGGGCACAAGATCGCCGCCCGCGCCATCGCCGCCGGTGAGAAGATACTGAAGTACGGCGCGCCCATCGGCACCGCCACGCGCGACATCGCCGCGGGCGATCACGTCCACACCCATAACCTCCGGAGCGATTATCTCCCCGGCCCGCTGGAGCACTGACCCGCCATGAGAGCCTATCTCCGCCCCGATGGCCGCAAGGGGATCCGCAACGTCGTCGCGGTCGCCTACCTCGTCGAGTGCGCGCAGCACGTCGCCCGGGAGATCTGGTGGCCCCACCGCGGGCGCGGCGCGCACCTCATCGGTTTCGGGGGCTGCTACCCCAACGCCTACGCCTTCCGCATGATGTCCCAGCTCTGCCGGCACCCCAACGTCGGCGCGGTCCTCCTCGTCTCCCTCGGATGCGAGAGCTTCGACCGCGATGCGCTGGCGCGCCTGATCCGCGAGTCGGGAAGGCCCGTGGAATTGCTCGTCATCCAAGACCGCGGCGGCACGCGCCCCACGATCGATGCCGGGCGCGCCTGGGTCGAACGGTCCCTCGACGCGCTCGGGCGCGCTCCCCGCGCCGAGATGGGCATCCACGAGCTGATCGTCGGCACGATCTGCGGCGGGTCCGACGCCACCAGCGGCATCTCCGCGAACCCCGCCGCCGGCCGCGCCTTCGACCTGCTCGTCCAGGCGGGCGGCACCGCCATCTTCGAGGAGACCGGCGAGCTCATCGGTTGCGAGCACATCATGGCCCGCCGCGCCGCGCGCCCCGAGCTCGCCCCCGAGTTGATCGCCTGCGTCGACAAGGCCGCCCGCCACTACGCGACCCTCGGCCACGGGAGTTTCGCCACGGGCAACGCCGCGGGCGGCCTGACCACCATCGAGGAGAAATCCATGGGCGCCTATAGCAAGAGCGGGCGCTCGCCCATCTCGGGCATCATCAAGCCCGGCGATGTCCCCCCGGCCGGCGGCCTCTACCTCCTGGATGTCGTGCCCGATGGCGATGTCCGCTTCGGCTTCGCCAACATCAACGACATCGCCGAGATCGCCGAACTCATCGCCTGCGGATCCCACCTCATCCTCTTCACCACCGGGCGCGGCTCCGTCGTCGGCTCCGCCATCTCGCCCGTCATCAAGATCTGCGCCAACCCCCAAACCTACCGCCGCATGGCCGAGGACATGGACATCGACGCCGGGCGCATCCTCGAGGGAAAGGCCACCCTCGACCAGGTCGGACGCGAGATCTTCGACCACGTCGCGCGCGCCGCGGACGGCGAGCCCACCGCCTCCGAGCGCCTCGGACACCAGGAGTTCGCCCTCACCTACAAGAGCTTCGAGCCCCTCGGCCCGGCGTGCCTGCCGCGGGCGGTGCGTTAGCCGAGCGCGTCCGCGCGTGGCCCACGAACCAAGCCGCCAACGTCCCGGCGGGGCCAGGGTGCGGGGCCAGGGCCAGGGGTCAACTCTTGAACGTTGAAACTGTCAACGTTCAAGAGTTGACCCCATGCGCTCCCCCATGCGCTCGGGTCGCGTCGCGTCGCGGGTTTCCGAGAGCCAGTCGCGGTCGTCGTAGACATCGTCCGAGAACCGAGTGGGCGACAAGACAAGGGAACGGCGCCCGATCACGGGTCGCTCACGCATCCCGCTACGGCCCTGCTTCGACAGGATTCGCGGCCACGATCTGCGGGTTGCCATCCTCGACCACGACGCGGAAGCCGACGTTGAACACGCGCTGCCAGGCCGGGTATTCCGACCGGTGCGCGCTGCGGCAACGCTTCGGCGGGTCGAAGAAAGAGCCGCCGCGCGCGACCCGTCGGGCGACCGGCGCCGGGTCGTTGCGCCCATCGTCGTCCCTGTAGGGATACGGACGATACATCGAGCGCGTCCATTCCGCCGCATTGCCGTGCATGTCATGCAGGCCCCAGGCGTTCGGCCGCCTCGATCCGACAGGCTCGGTCACGACGGAATCGTCACAGAATCGCCCGTCGGCGGGGGCGCTGCCATCCAGCTGGAGGTGCTCGAGCCCGCCGCTGATCGTCGCTTTGGTGGGCCGATAGCCGTGTTTGAACATGTAGTCGGCCACGTTGGCCCATGGCGTGTAATCGGCGTCGGCCCCGCCGAAGGATAGCGGGCTCCCGCTGCCCGCGCGGCACGCGTACTCCCATTGCGCCTCGGTCGGCAGCGTGACGGCCATCCCGCTCCTCTCCGAAAGCCACCGGCAGAACGCCACCGCGCTCTCCCACGAGACCCGCACCGCCGGCTGCTGCGGGCCGTTGAGTGCCGGGCCCTGATCGTCCTCGAGCGCGTGCCGCTTGCCGAAGTATCTCGGGTCATGCCCCGGGTCGAACCTGCGAAACTGCTCGTTGCTGACCTCCGTCGCGCCCATCCAGAAGGCCCTCTCGATGCGCACGGCGGCCTCGGGCCATTCGTCGGGCGGGCCTTTCGCGTCGCCCATCACAAATTCCCCCGCCGGGATCCGCACCAGCCGCATCGTCACGCCGCCACCGAGGTCGACGACCCGATCCTGCGATCCCGCCGATGCCTGCAGTTGCCGCGCCCGCGCGGGATCCATCGGCCAGCCCTCGAGGCCGACCGGCTCCGCCGGCGGCACCTCCCTCGGTTCGACGGCCCCCGCGCTCGCCCGGGCGATCTCCGGGACGACCTCGGGATCCTCCTTCGGCCCGCCGAATTGCCGCCGCATTTCCATCCGCCTGGCGTGCGCGTCGCGCGGGATCGGGAAAACCTCCCCCCATGTGCCATGGCACGGCGCATTCATGTCGATCCATGTCACGAGGCGCGCCCAGTCCTCGTCGCCCATCCGCGCCCCGCCATGCCCCTTCTTCAATAGCTGGATCAGGGGGCTGACGTCCGCATGGTACTCCCCGGGCACCAGCAGGCTGACATCATCCTCGATGCCGACCCGCCGCACGTACCCCAGCAGCGCCTCGTACGCGGGCGTGTACCTGAGAACGCCCCCGGTCGCCTCGCGGATCTCGGGCAAGAGCCGATCCTTCTCCATCTTCGATAACGGCAGTCCCCTGTAGCCGGGCACCCGCTCCTCGGGCCTCAGGTCGGGCATCGCGGGATCACTGCCGTCATGGCAGCGCACGCAGTGCCGGTCCAACACCGGCTGCACCTCGCGCGCAAAATCAAATCCCCGCGCCGGCCCGAACCAGGGCTCGACCTCCCGCGGCTCGCGCCTCGACGCCACCGACACCCGGGGCACGACCGTGTCCCGAGGTGTCTCGTGGCAACCGACGCACGAGACATTCTCGCCCGGCTGCGCAGAAAACCAGCTCCGCATCAATTGCACGGCCTTGCCCTCGGCATCGAGCGCCTGTAGCGACAGCGGTGTCCGCGCCGGAATGCGGAACGCCGCGGAGCCATCCTCCTCGACGGGCACCGTGCCCACGATGCGCATGGCCTCCCATGGCCCGCCCCGGCCAATCTTGTCCGGCCCGGCGAGGCCCCGATAGCCAAAGTCATACGCGACCACCCTGAGGGCCTTGATGGTCCCCGGGGGCACGCCCTTCAGCCCCGGCCCGGCCTGCACGTCATGGATGTACACGAGCGCGTCGTCCCGCGACGCGTCCACCCGCGACGGGATGACGGGCGGTCTCGGCGAGGGCCGCAGCGGCACCGGCTCCAGCAGCGCCCATCCCGGCTCGCGCTTCAGCGGGACCAGGTTATCGAACGCGTCGGCAACATAGATGCCCCAGTCCATCCCCTCGGCCTCCTGGCAGGCCACCAGGAAGTATTTCGCGCTCAGGGGGAATGGATGCAGGAACCGCGGCCAGTCGCGCTCCACGAGCCAATCGCGGACCACCGGTCGAATGGGGTCGCCGCGGCCCGATATGCGCCTCACGATACCGGCGGCATCGTGATAGCCCGCCGCGGTATCCAATAGCACCAGTTGCCCCATCCGGTGCGGCCCGTGATAGCCCGACAGGACGCACGCCAACGCGTTCGGCGCACCCGGGAGCGCGCGCGGGAAATACAGCGCGTTCGGGTACCACGAGTTGCTCCCGTACACGGCCCGCTGCCCCGTCCCATCGGGGTTCATCACCATCAGCATGCGCAGATAGATGTGGTTGATGCCCGTATAGTCCCAGCGGCTGTACATCACCTGACCGTTTGGCAGCACCACGGGATGCAGGTCGTGATCCTGGTCGAAACACACCTGCCTCACGCCCGTCCCATCCGCCTCCATCACATAAAGGTTGCTGACCCACTTGAGCCCATGCCAGCACGGGACGGACTGGTAAGACGCGGTGCACCCAAAAAGGATCTTGCCGTCCGGCAGATAGCACGGGTCCATGCAGTCGACGTCCTCGGGCATCCGCGTCACCTGCCGGAGCCCCGTCCCATCGGCCCGCATCTCCCAAATTTTCCAGTTCTCCGAATCCGACTGCGTGAAGAGCAACCGCTCCCCATCCCAGTTCAGGTCCACCTCGCCCGCGTAGCCCCCGGCCCCCGGGCGATGCAGGGTCTTCAGCGCGCCACCGGGCGCGGCCTCCAGAAGCACGGCGATCTCGTTGTCATACCCATCTTTGTTCAACGATGAGTTGCACTCGTGGTTCGACGGCATCCCGATGTCCAGGCCAGGATTTCTCGACCACCACCCCTTCTGTCCCTTCGGCGGCATCAGGGGCGATGGCTTCCGCTTCACCACCAGCAGGCGCATCCCCTCCAGCAGCGGATTCGCCAGGAGCGCCTCCCGGCGCAACGACTCGAATGCCGCCCATCGCGCGGCCTCCCCGCCGACCGCGTCGCGCTCGATCGCGGACAGCCGATCCAAGTACTCCGCGCCGCGCGGGTACCGTTCCCCAAACGTCCGCACCAGATCCTCGATGGCCGCCCGCAGCGACCCGATCGCGCGCGGCTCAAGCTCTGGCGCCACCCCCGGGGCCCTCTCCTCGCCGCCCGGGGAAACCACCTGCGCCCGCGCTCCGGGGCCGGGACCATCCTGCCCCCCGCCCGCGCACCACGCGGCCGACGCCCATCCCGCCACGAGCCACAGGCCCACGAGCCGGGGGCCGAGGTGTCGCAACGTTTCACGCAAGGCGCCGTGCATGGCGATGCGTCCCCGCACCGCCTTCCCGACCCGCCCCGGCGCCCGCGCCGCATCAGCCCGCTCGCCCATGTCCCACCTCCGGCCTCGCGGGCGCGCCGAGCCGTCCCGAGATCTGGTCGGCATAGCACCGCACCCTCGCGCCCAGCCCTTCGTAGCCGCACCTTGGAAACCGCTCCGTCATCCCCGTGAGCCACACGCTTCCCACCGGATAGCCAAACGCATCCCGCACGGCCGCCGCCACGCAATAGCTGCCCTCGCGGTACTCCTCCCGATCCACCGCGTAGCCAACCGCACTCACCCGCGACAGTTCCGCCTCGAGATCCGCCACCCGCGTCAGCGTCGCCCTCGTGTGCCGCGCCAGCCGCATCCGCCCCAGCAACTCGCCTCTCTCGCCCTCGGGCAAGAACGCCAGCATCGCCTTCCCAGGCGCCGAACAGTGCAGCTCGAACTCGAAACCCACCCGCATCCGTATCCCGAAATCATGCACGTGATCCAGCGCCATCAGGATCACGCCCAGGCACTTCTCCGGCAGCAGCGTCCCGAGCGCCACCGTCTCCTTCAACTCGTCCCGCATCGCCCGCAGCACGTCGTACGAACACTCCAGGATCCCCCTCTCATGCACCGCCCCCAAACCCACCACCAGCATCTTGCGGCCCAAGGTGAACTTCTTGCTCGCCCCGTCCCTCGACAGATAGCCCATCTGCTCCAGCGCCGACGCGATCCGAAACATGCTGTTGGCAGGCACACCCATCGCCGTCGCTATCTCCACCAGCCCCATCCCCTCGCGATGCCCCGCCAGCAACTCCAGCACCCCCATCCCACGCTCCAGACTCGGCACGCTGAAATCCCGCACTTCCTCCGCCGCCCCACCGGCACCCGCCACGGCCCTGCGGCCCCGCGCATCCTCCGTTCTCACCATAATTTCCTTATGTGAAACTGAATTCCATCTGCGCGATTGTCAAGGCCCGATCCGCACACCCCTTGCACCCGGACCCGGCCCACGTAATGTCTGGTCGGACCAAGCATTCAAACCCATCTCAGGAGACCCCATGAAACATGTGCTCGTGATCGCCGCAGCAGCAGCCGCCATTGTAACAGGCATCTGCCACGGGGCGGAACCCAAGTATGATTTCGAGGAGATCATGACCAAGGGCCACAAGGGCAAGGAGTCGCTGCTCGCCAAGGTCCTCGCAAAAGCCGCCTCGCCTGAGGAGGTCGCCAAGCTCGTCGAGTACCACGAGGCGCTCGCCCAGCAGGCCCCGCCGAAGGGCGATGCCGAGAGCTGGAAACAGAAGACCGGGGCCCTGCTCCAGGCATCGCGCGCGGCCAAGGAAAACGCGAGCGACGAGAACCTCGCCAAGCTCAAGGAGACTTCCAACTGCAAGGCCTGCCACTCGATCCACCAGCCCGAGTGATCTGGCGCTGACTCGAAAATTGCCGCATCGCTCCCCGTAGCCGAACGCGTAAGCGTTTGGCCGCCAAAGCCTCACGGCTTCGGCTACATTTTCACCCCCGGCGGTGCCCCGTCCGCGGGGCATGATGTCTGACCTGAAACTTCACAATTGGGGATACTTCGATGTGTGTCACAAAAGACACGTCATCAGCAGGTTATGCAAATGCCGCCTGAAGGCGCCTGCCCGCCTCTGGCGGGGCACTACGAACCCAAGACCACGGAAATGTTCGTAGTGGTGCCTTCAGGCACTCCGCGACCCACCAGAACCTCCCACATGAATGATGCGTCGGCCTCGGGCGTCGGCGGCGGGGCTAGCTCGAAAGCACCATTGACTCCCGGAGAAGATCGCGTCCGCGATGGCCCCGGATGCCTCGCGCTATTTCCCGGGGACGATCTCGGGCCCCGGATCCCCGGGCAACACCACGAAAGCCCGCCGGATCGCTTCGGGGATGGAACACGGCCGACCTGTCTCCGCGTTGACGAAGACCCAGTCGGTCTCCCCGCGCACCAGCAGCTTCCCATCCGGCGACCTTGAGAACCGGTAGCGCCGCAATGACCGCGCGCGCCCGAAATCCACGATCCACGTCAGCACCCGCAATCGCTCGCCCGCGAATGCCGGGCCGAGATACTCCACGTGATGGGACCGCACCACCCATGTCGCCCCAGCCTCGCGCATCGCCGCGCCGCACCCCACGGACTCGAAGTGCCGCGTGGCCACCTCCTGCATCCAGCCCACGAACGCCACGTTGTTCACGTGCCCGTTCCCGTCGATCGCGTCCGCGGGCACCACGATCTCATCGACGAACACCGCCTCGCCGCTCATCCCTTGTCGGACCTCCCCATACGAGAACCCGTCTAGCGAAAGCGCGTGCGGCGGGCAAGGCTGCCCGCCCGACTGCGGCGCCGCCCTCTGGACAATCGCCCCGCCCGCCATAGCCTTACCCCCTCACGCACCCCATATGAGACTGGAACGCCGCCCCCTTCCCTCCGCCGCCACACTGCTCGCGCTGGCTTTGCCGTGCCTCGCCACAGACGATCACACCGCCCAATTCCACCGGATCCTGGACGAGGAGTGGGAGTACGCGATGCGCGAGAGCCCGGTCTGGGCATCCATGCTGGGCGACCGCCGGTATAACGACCAGTGGGGCGACGGTTCCCTCGACGCCGCCGAGCGCCGCCACCGGCATAACCTCGAACTCATCGGCCGACTCAAGCGGATCGATCGCGCCGGCCTGCCGGACACCGACAGGCTCAACTACGATCTATTCCTCAGCGAGGCCGAACAGGATGCCGCGGGCCACGCGTTCCGCGGCCACCTCCGCCCCATCACACAGCTCGGCGGGATCCAGACATCCAACGAGGTCGCCGATTCCCTCCGCTTCGAGACGCTCAAGGATTACGAGGACTGGCTCTCCAGGCTCCGCGACCTGCCCCAACAGATCGACCAGGACATCGATGTCATGCGCGAGGGCATGAGCGCCGGCATCCTGTATCCCCGGATCGTCATGTCCCGCGTCCCCGCCCAGATCGCCAAACAGATCGTCCCTCGCCCGGAGGACAGCCCCTACTTCCAGACGTTCAAGGAATTCCACCGCGACATCGCCGGACCCGACCGCGCGCGCCTCGCCGCCGAGGCGCGGGACGCGATCGAGACCCGCGTCATCCCCGCCTACCGGAAACTCGCCCAGTTTTTTGAAAAGGAGTACCTCCCGGCCTGTCCGGAAGAGGTCGGCCTCTGCCACCTGCCCCAGGGCAAGGCGTGGTACGCCTTCGCCGCGCGCCGATCCACCACCACCGACCTCACCCCAGAACAGATCCACGAGATCGGCCTCCGCGAGATCGCGCGCATCCGCGCCGCGATGGAAAAAATCCGCGCCGAGCTCGGCTTCGGCGGCGCCCTGCCCGAGTTCTTCCAGCACCTCCGCACCGACCCGGAGTTCCTGCCCAAGTCGTCCGACGAGATCCTGGCCAACTACCGCGCGCTCTCGCGCACCATCGACCCCCTGCTGGTCCGCCTGTTCCGCACGCTCCCCCGGATGCCCTACGGCGTCGATCCCATACCCGACACCTCCGCCCCGGACGCGCCCACCGCATACTACCGCGGGCCCGCCGCCGATGGTTCGCGCGCCGGCACCTTCTTCGTCAACACCCACAAACCCGAAACCCGGCCCAAGTGGGAGATGGTCGCGCTCACCCTCCACGAGGCCGTCCCCGGCCACCACCTCCAGATCGCGCTCGCCCAAGAACTCGGCGAACTCCCCAAGTTCCGCCGCTATGGCGGCTACACCGCCTACGCCGAGGGCTGGGGACTCTACGCCGAATTCCTCGGCGAGGAACTCGGCCTCTACGGGGATCCCCACGCACGCATGGGTCGCCTCACCTACGATATGTGGCGGTCCATCCGCCTCGTCGTCGACACCGGCATCCACCACATGGGATGGCCCCGCCAGAAGGCGATCGATTTCTTCAGGGAGAACGCACCCAAGACCGAGGGCGAGATCGCCAACGAGGTCGATCGCTACATCGTCTGGCCCGGCCAGGCGCTCGCCTACAAGATCGGCGAACTCAAGATCCGCGAACTCCGCGATGCCGCGCGCCGGCGGCTCGGCGACAGGTTCGACATCAAGGCCTTCCACGATGCCGTCCTCCTCGCCGGCTCCATTCCCCTCGACGCGCTGGAGCGGCGCGTCACAGATTGGATCGACGGCGCCGCCAAAGATCGCCCGTAGCGAGAGACCCCCGGCACGAAAAGCGCTCGCCATCCGCCCCCCGCCTGCGAGCCTGACCACTCGCATGGCCTCGCCCCCGTGGTGGCTCTACATGATACGCACCCGCGCCGGCACGATCTACACCGGCATCACCACCGACGTCGATCGCCGCTTCAGGCAGCACGCCACCGGCCGCGGCTCGCGATACCTCCGCGCCCGCGGGCCCGCCACCATCCTCCTCCGCCAACGCATCGGCCCGAGATCCCTGGCCGCCAAACTCGAGTATCAGGTCAAGCGCCTCGACAGGCGCCACAAGGAGTTGATCGTCGCCGCCGGACGCCTCAGATTCAGCAGGACATCGGGTCGCCTGTCGGCGCTTTTCGCTGGAGGCCAGCCGCCAATCGGCTATTGATGCACATTCATGGCCAAGCTGGTCATCCAGATCCCCTGCCTGAACGAGGAGGAGTCGCTGCCGGTCACGCTGGCGGATCTTCCGCGTTCGGTGCCCGGATTCGACGAGGTCGCCGTGGTCGTGATCGACGATGGCTCGACGGACCGGACGGTCGAAGTCGCCCGAAAACACGGGGTGGAGCACATCGTCTCGCTCGGCAAGCGCTGCGGCCTCGCGCGCGCGTTCACCGCGGGGATGGCCAAGGGCCTCAGCCTCGGCGCCGACGTCATCGTCAACACCGACGCCGACAACCAGTACTGCGGGGCGGATATCGCCAAACTCGTGGAACCCATCGTCCGGGGTGAGGCGGACCTCGTGGTCGGCGCCCGCCCCATCGCCGATATCGAGCACTTCTCGCCCCTGAAGAAGCTGCTCCAATTCGCCGGGAGCGCCCTGTTGCGCCAGATCTCCCAGACCCGGGTCGCGGATGCCCCGAGCGGTTTCCGCGCCTATTCCCGCGAGGCCGCCCTGCGGATGAACGTCTTCTCGCAATTCACCTACACGATGGAGACCCTGATCCAGGCGGGCCGGCAGGGCCTCCGGGTCGCCAGCGTCCCGATCCGCGTGAACGCCAAACTGCGGGAATCCCGCCTCTTCAAGGGCATGGCGACCTACGTGCGCCGATCCGTGGCGACGATGATGCGGGTCTACGTCCTGTACGCGCCGCTCCAGTTCTTCCTCCTCCTGGGCACCCCCCTCTTCGTCGCCGGCTCGGCGCTGATGGTGCGCTGGCTCTACTATTATCTCTACGTCAACCCGCACATCCAGAAAATACCCTCGCTCATCCTCGCCAGCGTGCTGATCCTCATCGGGGTCCAGCTGCTGGCTCTCGGCGTCGTGGCCGATCTCATCTCGCGCAACCGCAGCCTGCTCGAGGAACTGCTCTATCGCGAGCGCAAGCGCGACCCCGGCGCCGGCCTCGCCTCCTTCCAGATGCCACCCCGCCCCGGCCCCTGATCGCGATTGCCGAAACCCGAGCCGCGGCTACCTTCCCCCACCCATGCCCACCGACATCAAAGCGCTCGTCGCCAACCGCCTCGGCGAAAACTACGAGCTGCACGACCGATACCTGAACCGGACGCTGGTGAAGGTCCAGCGGACCATCGGCTTCGACCGGGTTTACGCCCGCGCCAAGGGCGCCTACCTCTATGACAAGGAGGGCCAGGATTACCTGGATTTTCTCGCGGGCTTCGGGGCCTTCAACATCGGACGAAACCACCCCGCGGTCCGCAAGGCGATCCAGGACGTGCTGGACCTGGACCTGCCCAACATGGTCCAGATGGATTGCGCCTTCCTCGCCGGCGTCCTCGCGGAAAGACTCGTCGCCCGCCTCGCGGTGCAGGGCGCGCCGCACCTCGACGCCGTCTTCCTCTGCAACAGCGGCACCGAGGCCGTCGAGGGCGCCCTGAAATTTGCCCGCGCGGCCACCGGTCGCCCGCGGATCATCACGCTGGAGAATTCCTACCACGGCCTCTCCTACGGCTCGCTTTCGGTGACCGGCAACCCCTTCTTTCACGAGGGATTCGGGCCCTTCCTCCCGGGCGTCGCCCACGTGCCCCTGGGCGACACCGCCGCGCTCGCGCGCGAACTGGCCGAGGGCGATGTCGCGGCCTTCCTCGTGGAGCCCGTGCAGGGCAAGGGCATCAAGTTCCCCAGGGACGACTACTTCAACCGGGCGCAGGAACTGTGCCGTCGCCACGGGGCGCTGCTGATCTGCGACGAGGTCCAGACCGGTCTCGGGCGCACGGGCAAGTGGTTCGCCTTCGAGCACTGGAACCTGCAGCCCGATATCATCACGTTGGCCAAGACCCTCAGCGGCGGCTACGTCCCGTGCGGCGCCATCGTCGCCCGGCGCGCCATCTACCAGTGCGTCTTCCCCCGCCTGGATCGCTGCATCGTCCACTCCTCGACATTCGGGCGCAACAACCTCGCCGCCGTCGCGGGCATCGCGGCCCTCGACGTGATCGAGGACGAGGGCCTCGTCGAAAACGCCGCGAGGATGGGCGAGATGATGGAGGCCCGCCTCCGGCAGATCCAGCAGCGCCACGAGATCGTCGATGAGGTCCGGGTCAAGGGCCTCATGTGCGCCTTCGAGATGGCCGAGCCGCAGGCGTTCTTCGGAAAGCTCGGCTGGAAGTTCTACCACGCCCTGGATCCCGGCCTCTTCCCACAGCTCATCGTCACCCCGCTTCTCCAGAAGCACCGCATCCTGACCCAGGTGGCCGCCCACCGCGCCGATGTGGTGAAGTTCCTCCCGCCCCTCATCATCGGCGAGACTGAGATCAACCGTTTCTGCCTCGCACTGGACGATGTCCTGCACGGGCTGCGGCGCTTCCCGGGACCGCTGGCCGACGTCGCGATGAATTTCTTCCGCTCGGCGGGCAAGGGTTCGCCCATCAAGCCGGAGCCGCTGCCCGCGTGACCCCGATCCGCGAGGCCATCGCGATGCTCGCCGCCGCCGCGCGCCTGGTGCGCGCCCGCGCGGTGCCCTTTTCCATTCTGGCGGCCGCCGGTCTCCTTGCCGCGCTCGCCCTGGTCCCCGCCGACGCGCGCCTGCTCCACGCCCTCACCGACAACGATACCCGGGCCATGCGGAACATCGCGCGCGCCATCAGTTTCTGGGGCGACTTCCCGACCGGCTCGCTGCTGGTCTCCGCGGGGCTGTGGCTATGCGGCGCGTTGGCGCGCCGGGCGAACTGGCGGGCGGCGGCGCTGGCGGCCCTGCTGGCCTCGGCGACGGCGGGACTGGGCGCCAACGCCTTCCGGTTGACCCTGGGCCGACCCCGCCCAAACGCGGAACTCGCCGACGGCCTGTATGGTCCGCGCGCCGACCACCGCTATCACGCGTTCCCCTCGGGGCACAGCGCCACCGCCATGGGCTCTGCCGCCGCACTCTCCATCGCCCTCCCGCCCATCGCGGCCCCGGCCGTCGGTGCCGCCCTCGCGGTCGGCTGGTCCCGCATATACCTCCGCCAGCACCATCCCAGCGACGTCATCGCGGGATTCACCTTCGGCGCGGTGGCGGGCATCGCCCTCGGGCTGGCAGCCCGGCCAAGAGAGTGAATCGAAAATCCCGGGAATCCCGAGCCAGACTCCCGTCCGGCAACCGCAGGACCACCGGCTTGGGAAATTGTCGCCGAAGCCGTGAGGCTTTGGCGGCCAAACGCTGACGCGTTCGGCTACGGGAGGCGCTGCGGCAATTTTCTAGTCAGACGTCATGCCCCGCGCGCGGGGCGGCGCTAGCCTGCATATTTCACGCGCATGCGCGAAATATGCAGGCTCAAAGGAGCTCTCCACGCGCCGGATTATTCAGGGGGAAACTTCTGGTGGGTCGCGGAGTGCCTAAAGGCACCACTACGAACATTCCGGTGGTCGTGTGCTCGTAGTGCCGCCTTCAGGCGGCATTCGCATAACCTGCTGATGACGTGCCTTTTGTGACACAAATCGAAGTGTCCCCGACTTTTAGGTTTCAGGTCAGGAGGCTGTCGGACTTTGTTCGGCAGCCTACTCTGGCAGCACCCTGCGCGAGGATGCGATTCCCGTGTCAGGCGATGCCCGCGGCCCTCGCGAACGGCGGCACCGGACAATCCAGGCTATCGGCGATCGCGCGCAGCAGCTCTCCCTCCTCGACCGAGAGCTCGCGGTCATGCATGGCGGTCGTCGCGGCGGCGTAGAGGAAGTTCTTCTTCAGCCAACTGCCCGCCTGGCGCAGTTGGTCGAGCGCGGCATCGATCTGCCCGAGGTCGCAGCATTCCTGCGGTCCCGCGAGCGGCCACTCGCGCCGCTCCCCGGTCTCGAGCTGCGACGCGCCGGCGCGGAATGCCGCCCCCGCGCACGCGGTGTCGCCCGCCGCCCCCGCGTGCGCGAGCGCCGAGAGCACCAGCAGCGCCTCCGGCAAAAGGGTCTCCCAGTTCGTGTGCAACACCCGCGTCCGCTCCGCCCCGCCGAAATGCGGGTCGAGGTGCCTGCGCAGCAGCCGCAGCATGGCAAACTCGAAGAGGTCGACCCTGTGGTCACCCCAGACCAGCGCATCCACGGCCGTCTTGAAAGCCTCGAACTGGCCGGGCGATAGCTGCCTGAGCCCCTGCACCGCCACGTCCAGCAGCGGCAGCCGGAGGGCCACATCCAGCGCCCGGACCTCGGGCAACAGCCGCTCGGCCTCCGCGAACTGCGCCACGTCCAATCGCTCGCTCAGTTCCCTGAGCTGGG
>JADLBR010000209.1 GCA_020847615.1 Verrucomicrobiia bacterium | reverse complement strand
TATGGCGGGTGCCGCCGCCGTGGCGGATGGAGGTGATGATCGCGCCGCCGGGCAGGCGAACCGAAGAGGGCATGATCGCGAAACCGGCCGGCGGTTCGGGACCGATCAGCGAGACCAGTTTCCAGCGAAGGCCACCGTCGGTGGTGCGGGCGCAAAAGACGCGGCCCTCCTTGCCGTCCGCTTTCGCGGCGCTGCCGAACATCAGGCAGTCGCGCTTTCCGAGGGGGACGAGATCGGTGCGAGCGGCGATCCTCTCGATGCCCTCTACGGCAAACGAGAAGGGCCCGCGCCACGTGCGGCAGCGGTTCGTGGAGACGTAGAACCACGAGGGGCCGACGTGGAGGCTCCCGAAGCGGAACATCAGCGCGAAATCAGGCGCGGTGAAATCGAGGGATTCCCCGAGCGGCGAGGGCTCTGGCTTCGCCCCGGGATCGGAGAACGGCAGCGAGTTCTCGGTCCGCCACGTGAGGCCGCCGTCCATGCTGCGGGCCTGCCACTCCTGGGAGGGTTTGGAACGGTCGATGGCGTGGTCATTCGTGGCGTGTTTGAAGAATGCCGCCGTGAAACCGACCACCAGCTCGTCGCCCCATTGCCAGAGCCCGTGGTTTGCGGGCCAGCCGCCGTAGCGGCCGGGTTCTTTGAACACGATCGAGTCTCGTTTCCATGCGGGCCGAAACGCCGGGACGGCTCTTTCGGGAGCCTCGCCGGGGATGCCAACGATCCGGTGTGGGTCGGTTCCGGCGCCGGCGGATGGCGGGGGGGGCATGGAGGGCGGCGGGCCGAACGCGTCGGCGGCGGCCTTCTGGAACGCGGGGATGATGTCCTTGCCATCCTTGATCCAGCCAGCGTGCTGGCCGAGGAAGACGGTGATGATATTGCGCTCGCGGTCGAAGGCCGAGGCGGTGTTGTAGGCGCCGCCGTGCGTGATGGTGTCGCCCTTGACGCCGATGCCGAAGCCGTAGCCCGATCGCGCCTCGCCGGACTGGTCGGAGGTCATCTGCCGGACGGCGGACTCCGAGAGGATGCGCCGGCCCGCGAGGGTGCCGTTGTTGGCGAGCATGCGGTAGAAGAGGGAGACGTCCTCCGCGGTGGAGAACAGCCCGCCGGCGGGCATCGGTTGGCGCGAGGGGTCATCGAGGGGGTATTTCAGCTGATCGATGGCGCATTCCTCGATGGCGTCCTTTGAAGCGTTGGGCCGATAGGCTTTTGCCAGGCGCCGGAGCTGCTTCGCGTCGGGCCAGAAGGTCGTGTCCTTCATGCCGAGGGGTTTGAGGATGCGGTCGTCCAGGAATTTCTCGAAGGGCATACCGGCGACGACCTCGACGATTCGGGCGGCGGTATTGATCCCGGCGTTGGAGTATTTTGACTGGGTTCCGGGCTCGAAGAGCAGCGGCATCATCGCGTAGCTGCGAACGCGGGCCTCCAGGGGGAAGAGGTCCAGCGTCGGCTGCTCGAGCGGGGATTTGAACGGGAGGCCGCTGGTGTGGCTGAGGATCTCGCGCACGAGGATCGGGTGGCGGGGCCGTTTCAATAGCACGTGATCCTTGTCGCTCTCCGCGGCGACCCACAGGTCCTTGAACTCCGGGAGGTACTTCTCCACGGGGTCGTCGGTGGAGACTTTGCCCTCGTCGACGAGGATCATGAGGGCGGCGGCGGTGATCGGCTTGGATTGGGACGCGATCCAGAACAGGCAGTCGGTGCGCATGGGACGTTTCCCTGCGACGTCCATCCAGCCGACGGTCTCGAGGGCGAGGACCCCGTTCGTGTCCGCGACCAGCACGACCGCGCCGGCGAGGGTGCCGCTGTCCACGAAGGGCTGGAGATTGGGCGCGATCGAGGGCTGTGTCGCGGCGATGGGGGCGGGGGCCGCGAGCGCCAAGAGCAGGGACAGGGGGGCTAGGAGTTTGTCGGACTTCGTCCGGCAAACTCCTCTGGCAAAACCGCCTTCGTCCTGAAAATGAGCAGGTTCCGTAGGATAGTGCATTGCTAGGTCAACCCGCATGAGACCTTGCGAAATCCCTTGGACCACGGTCATAACTATTTTTGTTAAGGCGGTTTTGCTTTCTAGCAGCCTGATCGGACTTGGCGAAGTCCGACAGGCTGCTAGGCGGGCCAGTCTCATGGGGCGAGTGACGGGGGTCTCCTGGGTGCGCTACCAACTGTTCACGGGGCTCATGTCCCATGCGTCGAGGGAACTGAGTTTGGCGGTGCCTCCCCGGGCGAAGAGCGCGACGCCGACGCTGTCGGGGCGGGTGGGGTAGATGCGCTGGGTGATGCACTGGCGCTCGTTCGCGTACACCTCGACGACGGAGCGGTCGACGAACACGCGCAGCCGGAGCAGCTCGCCGGGTTTGAGGGAGAAGGGTGCCACCTGCTCCGTGGCGAATCGCCTGTCCTCGGGGATGTCGCGTTCCTTGGCCCAGTCAACGTTCATGCAGGCGTATCTGATCGAGGGATCGAGCGTGGATTTCGAGAGCTCGGTCTTGAGCGCCTGCGCCGCGGGCGCGCAGGTGATGGCGGTCTGTTCGGCGCCGTCGGGGGAGCAGCGGACCTTGATGCCGAATTCAGCGGCATCGCCGGGCTCGAAGACGGCCGAGATCTCCAGGCAATCGCCGCGGACGCCTTCGAGCATCAGCTCTTGGCCGGCGCGCAGGGTGACATTCTCGCGATGGCGCGGATTGTGTCGGAGGACCTCCAGTTCGGGCGCGGGCTCGATGCGGAGGGAGTGGTCGGCGGCGAGGGAGAGCACGCGGGGCAGGCTGGCGACGGAGGACCAGCC
>JADLBR010000208.1 GCA_020847615.1 Verrucomicrobiia bacterium | reverse complement strand
TCGGCGTCGGCGGCAAAGGGTCCAGCGACCGCAAGCTCGCGGAGGCCGAGGGCAACAGCATCGTCGCCCTCTGCGACGTGGACGCGCGGCGCCTCGCGGGAGCCCAGAAGGATCACCCGGGCGCCAGGTGTTACGCGGATTTCCGGAAAATGCTCGAGGAGATGGGCAAGGGCATCGACGCGGTCATCGTCTCCACCCCCGACCACACCCATTTCTCCGCGGCGATGATGGCGATCCAGATGGGCAAGCATGTCTGCGTGCAGAAGCCCCTCTGCAACACGATCTGGGAGGCCCGCGAGCTACACAGGGCCGCGAAGAAGGCCGGCGTCGTGACCCAGATGGGCAACCAGGGGGCCACGAGCGAGGGCCGCAGGGAAATCCAAGAGTGGATCGAGCAGGGCGCCATCGGGAAGCTGAAGGAGATCCGTATCTGGACCGATCGGCCCATCTGGCCACAGGGCGCGCTGACGAAGATCGCCGCGCAGAAACCGCCGGACCTCGACTGGGACCTCTGGCTCGCGCAGGTGCCCCTGATGGAGTATTTCGAATACACCGACCACGAGGGGAAAAAGGGCGAACTGCACCCCTTCAAATGGCGAGGCTGGTGGGAGTTCGGCTCCGGCGCCCTGGGCGACATCGGCTGCCATAGCATGGACCCGAGCTTCCGCATCCTCGGCGGGCGGTTCCCATCCCTTGTCGAGGCGCAGTGCTCGCCGGTGACCGAGGAGATCGCGCCCGCATGGTCCACGATCCTCTACCATTTTCCCGAGGGCAACGGCCAGCCCGCGATCACCCTCACCTGGCAGGACGGGCGCTTCCTCAACGGCCAGCAGAATCGGCCCGAGCGGCATCCCGCGCTGGACGAGATACCCGAGAAGGAGTGGCGCGCGGCGAAGAATAGCCAGCTCATCATCGGCACCGAGGCCGTGATCCTCGGCGGCACGATCTATCCCAGGGCCCGCCGCGAGGACGTGCGGAAGGCGATGGATTCGGGCGCCATCAAGAAGACCCTCCCGCGGAGCACGCATCCCGGCGAGCCGCAGCAGGAGTGGGCCCATGCCATCAAGAACGATCTTCCCACCAGCTCGAACTTCGATCACGCCGCGCCGCTGACCGAGTGCGTGCTGCTGGGCAACCTCGCCATCCGATCGGGCCGGACCATCGAGTGGGACCGGGAAAAAGGGCAGGTCACCAACGCCCCCGAGGCGAATCGTTTTATCAGGCGGGCCGCGTACCGCAAGGGGTGGGAATTCAAGGCGTGAGCCCACGCCGCCGCGACCCGAGGGCCCCGTAGCCGAAACGCTCCAGCGTTTGGCCCACCCACCCGGCAAGGCGAAGCACGATCATCAAAGGGCACGTAGGCATGGCCACAGGCGCCTTGGCCTGCTATGTTTCGCGGGCATGAGTGGGCCGATGTCCAACGGCGATGTCGAGGGCTTTGTCGAGCGGCTCTTGGCGCGGACGGGCCGCGGCATCGAGGCGACGATCCCGATCCTCCAGGGGATCCAGAAGGAGTATCGCTATCTGCCGGAGGCGGTGCTGCGCCGCGTGAGCGAGGGCGCGGGCATCCGGCTGGCGCACCTGCTGGGCGTGGGCACCTTCTACCACCAGTTCCGGCTGAAGCCCACGGGCCGGCACATGATCCGCGTGTGCCACGGGACCGCGTGCCACGTGAAGTCCTCGGGCAGCATCCAGGAGGGGATCGAGCGCGAGCTGCGCATCCCCGCGGGGGATGACACCAGCCCCGACGGCGAATTCACCGTGGAGCGCGTGGCGTGCCTCGGCTGCTGCACGCTGGCGCCCGTGGTGCAGATCGACCACACGACCTACGGCCATCTGGCGGCGGACACCGTCGGGATGATGCTCGACGAGTTCCGGCGCACCGGGCACAAGGTCATCGACGACGTCGACGCGGTCCTCTGCCACCGCGATGGCGGTTCCGATGCCCCGGAGATCCGCGTGGGCCTCGGCTCCTGCTGCATGGCCAAGGGGAGCGACGAGTTGTTCCACCTGCTGCGCGATGGCGTGCGGGGATTCGGCTTCGAGGAAGTCGCCGTCAAGCGCGTCGGTTGCGTCGGCATGTGCCACCAGACCCCGATCGTGGAGGTGCGGGTGCCGGGCCGACCCGCCGCGATGTATGCGAAGGTCACGCCCGATGACGCCGCCGCGATCGTCCGGCGCCATTTCCGCGCCCCCGGCCTCGGGCGCCGCCTCGGCCGCTGGATCGACCGCCGCATCGACGCATTCCTTTCGGGCGAGGATGTGGGCGACAAGATAGCGCGGCACGTTATCGACGGGGGCGACCATCCCGTCGAGGCGTTCCTCGGCCGCCAGGTGCGCATCGCCACCGAACACTTCGGGGAAATCGACCCGCTGGATCTGGATGAGTACCTCGGGCACGACGGCTTCAAGGCGCTGGCCAAGGCCCGCGGTCGCTCGCCCGACGACCTCATCGCCGACATCACCGCGAGCGGGCTCCGCGGGCGCGGCGGCGCGGGGTTCCCCGCGGGCGTGAAGTGGCGGCGCGTGCGCGACGCGGCCTCGCCCGATGGGGTGAAGTACGTGATCGCCAATGGTGACGAGGGTGACCCCGGGGCCTTCATGGACCGGATGCTCATGGAGTCGTTCCCGTTCCGCCTGATCGAGGGGATGCTGATCGCCGCGCACGCCGTCGGCGCCGAGGATGGGTACATCTACGTGCGCGCCGAATACCCGCGCGCGGTCAGCCGCCTGCGCGAGGCGATCGCGGTGCTGGAGTCCCGCGGCTGGCTGGGCAAGGAGTTTCGTCTGAAGATCTTCGAGGGCGCCGGCGCATTCGTCTGTGGCGAGGAGACCGCGCTGATCGAATCCATCGAGGGCAAGCGCGGCATCCCGCGCCTGAAGCCCCCCTACCCGGCGGACGCGGGCCTCTGGGGAAAGCCCACGCTGATCAACAATATTGAAACGCTCACGATGCTGCCCTGGATCCTGCGGCAGGGCGCCCCCGCCTTCGCGGCCATGGGCACGGCCAAGAGCAAGGGCACGAAAGTCTTCGCCCTGGCCGGCAAGATCCTGCGCACCGGCCTCATCGAGGTGCCCATGGGCATCACGATCCGCGAGATCGTCGAGGAGATCGGCGGCGGCGTGCCGGATGGCAAGCGCCTCAAGGCGGTGCAGATCGGCGGCCCCTCCGGCGGCTGCATCCCCGCCTCGCTCGCCGACACCCCCGTCGATTTCGAGGCGCTCACCGCCGCCGGCGCCATCATGGGCTCGGGCGGGCTGATCGTCCTGGACGAGGACGACTGCATGGTGGACGTGGCGAGGTACTTCATGTCGTTCCTGCGGGACGAGTCCTGTGGCGAGTGCACGTTCTGCCGCATCGGGACCATGCGCATGTGGGAGATCCTCGACCGGTTTTGCGAGGGCAAGGCGAAGCCGGGCGACATGGCGGAACTCGAGCAGCTCACGGGCCTGACGGCGCGGGGCAGCATCTGCGGCCTGGGCCGCACCGCGCCCAATCCGGTGATCACGACGCTGCGATACTTCCGCGACGAGTACGAGGCGCACCTCAAGGGCCGCTGCCCCGCCGGCAAGTGCAAGCCGCTCATCCGGTACGTCGTCGGGGACAACTGCACCGGCTGCACCATCTGCGCGCAGCACTGCCCCGCCGACGCCATCCCCGCGGCCCCGTTCCGCATCCACGAGATCGACGCGGACAAATGCACGCGCTGCGACGTCTGCCGCGTCGATTGCCCCGAGGGGGCCATCTCCATCGTGAGCGGCGGCGTGAGATGCCGGGGCCACGCGCCGTCGGAACACATGGAGCGAATCGTCATCGCACACGAATGAGCGCCTGGGTGAACATCACGATCGACGGCCGCGCCGTCCGCGCCGCGGCGGGAAGCACCGTGCTCGATGCGGCGCGGCAGCTGGGCCTGCGCATCCCGACGCTTTGTTTTCTCGCGGGGGTCAAGGAGAACCACCCCTCGTGCATGTGCTGCGTCGTGCGCATCGGCAACGACGGCCGCCTCGTGCCCTCCTGCTCGACGCGCGTCACGGAGGGCATGGCCGTCGCCAGCGAGGCGGACGACGTCCGCGCCGCGCGCAAGGCCGCCCTGGAGCTGCTGTTCAGCGACCATCTGGGCGACTGCGTCTCGGTCTGCCAGCGCGTGTGCCCGGCCCGGCTCCAGATCCCGGAGGTGATACGGCTCGTGGCATCGGGCGACATGCGCGCCGCGATCGCGCTCGTGAAAGAGAACGTCGTCCTCCCCGGCACCATGGGGCTGATCTGCCGCGCGCCGTGCGAGATGGGCTGCCGCCGCCGACAGTATGACGGCGCAGTCGCGATCCAGACGATCGAGCGCGAGGTCGCCGAGCAGGATCGCAGGGCCGAGGTGCGCTACGTGCCCGGGCGCGCGCCGTCCACGGGCAAGCGCGTCGCCATCGTGGGCGCCGGGGCGACGGGGCTGTCCGCCGCGTTCCACCTGCTGCGCCGCGGGCACGCGGTCACGGTGTTCGATGACCACCCCGAGCCGGGCGGGCACCTGCGATACGGCGTCGGAGAGGAGTTGCCCAAGGGCGTGCTCGATGCCGACATCGATACGATCCGCGCCATCGGCATGGAGTTCCGCGGGGGAGAACGCCTCGGCCGCGACATGGGCCTGGAGGCGCTGCGCGAGGGTTTCAACGCGACCATCCTGGCCGTCGGCCTGATGCGCCGGACCGATCCCGCGGCGCTGGGTGTCGCCGCCACCGATCGCATGGTGCGCGTCGATGCCACCAGCCTGCAGACGGACACCCCCGGCGTGTTCGCGGGCGGGACATGCATCCGCAGCGCGTGGGATCCCGCGCGCTCCATCGGCGACGGCCACGCGCTCGCCGAATGCGTCGACGCCTTCCTCGCGGGCCGGCCCCACCGGATCTCGCCCAAGGAATTCACCTCGACCATCCCTAAACTGACGCCCGAGGAATACCGCCAGCTGGGCCGCGGCGCGAATTCCGAACTCGCGGTGCGCGATCTCATCACCGAGGCCGAGCGCGCCGCCGGGCGCTGCTGCCATTGCGATTGCCGCGCCGCCAACGATTGCCGGCTGCGCGTTTTCGCGGAGCTCTACGATGTCGATCCGCGCGGTTTCGCGGGCGACCGGCGCCGCCCCTTCTCGGTCGTGCGGCAACCCGGCGGCGTCATTTTCGAGCCGGGCAAATGCATCTCCTGCGGCATCTGCGTCGAGATCGCCTCCGGGGCACAGGAACCCCTCGGGCTCACGTTCATCGGCCGGGGATTCGATGTGCGCGTCGGGGTGCCGCTCGACGCCGGCCTCGACGAGGGACTCCAGAAGGTCGGCGAGGAGTGCGTCCGCCACTGCCCCACCGGCGCCCTCGCATTCGAAGACGATGCCCGAACGCGGGCGGTGCGCGCCACAACCCACATCGGGTCATAACTCGCACGGGCTATCCCGCCCGGT
>JADLBR010000207.1 GCA_020847615.1 Verrucomicrobiia bacterium | reverse complement strand
CTAGATGCCCGGCCATCCATGACGGGCCGCCAGATCAGCATCGCGCAGTCGCTGGCCGACAAGATGAAGCTCACCCCGCAGCAGATCGCCAAGGCGTGCAAGCTCGGGGAATGCAAATAGGACAGGAACGGAAGGGAGCGGGCCATGAAGTTCGGGAGCGTCGGTTTCATTGGGGGCGGGCGGATAACGCGCATCTTCCTGGGCGGGTGGAAGCGGGCCGGCGCGTTGCCCGAGAGGATCGTCGTGGGCGATCCCAACGCGGAGACGCTGGCCAAGCTGAAGGCAGATTTTCCCGGCATCGCGGTGGCGGGCGGCGACAACCGCCAGGCCGTGGCGCAGCCGGTGGTGTTTCTCGCCATCCATCCGCCGGTGATAATGGCCGCGCTGGCGGGACTCAAGGGTGCCATCCCGCCAGAGACCCTAGTGGTTTCCCTGGCGCCGAAATTCACGATGGCGAAGCTGGCCGATGGCCTCGTTGGGCACCGGATGTTGGCGCGGATGATCCCGAACGCGCCGTCGCTGATCGGCGCGGGATTCAATCCGATGGTGTTCGCCGAGGGCGTGCGCCCAGAGGCGCGGGCCGCGCTGCGCGATCTGCTGGCGCCGCTTGGGGAATGCCCCGAGGTGGCCGAGCCCAAGCTCGAGGCCTACGCGCTTATCACCGGGATGGGGCCCACCTACCTCTGGTTTCAGCTGGAGGCGCTGAGGGAACTGGGGAGGGCGTTCGGGCTCGATGACACCGACCTGGCACCGGCGCTGAAGCGCATGGTGTGTGGCGCGGCACGCACGTTGCTCGAATCCGGCCTCGCGCCGGCGCAGGTGATGGACCTTATTCCGGTGAAACCGTTTGCGGAGGATGAGGCCGTCGTCCTGGATTGTTATCAGCGGCGGCTCCCGCCGCTTTTCGAGAAGATCAGGCCCTGAGCCCGGGAGTGGTGGTAGACATGGAAGCGATATTCTCGGCTTTGACGAAGGCGGTCGAGGGGGCGCCGGGCATAGCCATCGGTGCAGCCATCGCGTGGGGCGTGCTGAGCATCGTGCTCAGCCCGTGCCATCTGGCCAGCATCCCTCTGATCGTGGGATTCATCAGCGATCAGGGTGCGGTTACCATGAGGCGGGCGTTCTGGGCATCGGCCCTTTTTGCCGCGGGCATCCTGGTCACCATCGCCGCCATTGGCGCGATCACGGCGGCGGCGGGGCGGATGATGGGCGACCTTGGATCCTGGGCCAACTATTTCGTGGCGCTGATTTTCTTTGTGGTGGGCCTGCATCTGGTCGGCGTGATCCCGATGCCGTGGTCGGGCCCGGGGCAGGTCAACATGAAGCGCCGGGGGCTGCTCGCCGCCTTCGTTCTCGGGCTGGTGTTTGGCATCGCGCTGGGGCCGTGCACCTTCGCCTACATGGCCCCGATGCTCGGGGTGACGTTCAAGCTGGCGGCGACGAGCCCGGCCTACGGCGCGCTGTTGCTATTGGCCTACGGCGTGGGCCATTGCGGTGTGATCGTGATCGCCGGGACATCGACCGAACTGGTCGAGCGCATTCTCCATTGGAACGAGAGATCCCGCGGCCTGGGTGTCGTGAAGATCGTTTGCGGCATCCTGGTGATCCTCGGCGGGGCCTGGCTGATATACACCGCGCCCTAGTGCGGTGTCTGAGATGGGAATAGGTGAACGGGCGAAGGGAATGAGGAGGCAACATGAAAACTGGAGAGTGCAATCGTAGGGACTTCGTGGCCCTGGCGGGAGCCGGGGCGATAGCGGCCGCGGCGGGCTCCGCCGGTGCAACTGCCGCGACGGGCGAGGGCAAGGCACTGAGGATCGTGGGCATCGCGTGCAGCCCGAGGAAGGGCATGACGACGGCGAGGGCGGTGCGGGCGGCGCTGGATGGGGCGGCGTCGGTGGGCGCGCGCATACAGACCGAACTGATCGACCTTGGCGGCATGAGCATTGCGGGCTGGTCTCCGGAACCGCCCAAGGATGACATGGAGGCCATCCTGGAGAAACTGAAGGATCCCGCGCTGGGGGGGCTGATCATCGGATCGCCATCGTATTTCCGGGGCATCAGCTCGCTCTGCAAGGCGTTCATCGAGCGGTGCTCCCCGCTGCGCGAGCCGACGATGGTCTTGGCCGATAAGCCGGTGGGTGTCGTCGCCGTCGGGGGTTTCCGGAACGGCGGGCAGGAGTTGGTCATCGAGCAGGTGCAGGCCGCGATGCTGTGTTTCGGGATGGTCCCCGTCGGGGGAAAGGCGCCGGCATTTCAGGGGGCCACGCTGATGTCGGCCAAGGACGAGATTGCGCAGGACGAGCTGGGGCTGGACACGGCGAAGAAGGTGGGGATCCATGTCGCCGAGCTGGCGCTGCGGCTGATGGGATAGGGCGGCGGCGTTAGATCTCGTGGCGGAGCGCCCGGTCCCGTCTGTCACCAGATGGGCGACACTTTGCCGGGGTTCCGGGGCCAAGCGTTGCGCCCCCGGGTCGTGCCTTACGCGAGGATTTGGGGGCCGGGGTTGACCCGCTGGCTTTGGGGATGGTAGACTTCTGGTCGAATAGGCGATGAAGGAAACGATGTCCGGGCACATCAGGCGACGGAGAGACGCGTTATGGTTCGGGGCGGCGGCGCTGCTGCTGTCGGCCTGGCCGGGTGCGGCCCAGGTGACGCTGACCGTGGACTCGCCGCAGGTGGCGCATCCGATCATCGTCCGGGATTTCAACGGATCGGGCGACGCCAACGTATCTTTTGGCAACAGTGGCGCGACGACGGCGCCGGTGCAGGTGGTGAGCGGGGGCGTGAGCGAGATGACGTACAACGAAGCGCTGGGCGATCCCCGCATCGTCTGGAATGATGGCAACGGGACCTACGACCATTCGGCGTATCCGCATGCCCGCGTGCGCTATCAGCAGAGCACGACCGCCAGGGGCAATCCGCAGATCTGGGAGAATCCGGCAATTGGGGGACAGTCGTCGAATCTCGCGGCCACGACGAGTTGGACGGAATTCCGCGGCGACATCCCGAACCCGACCCCCAACGGCAGCGGATTCCGGATCGACCCGTTCAGCACCACGGCCTCCAACGATATCTTCCGTCTCGACTACATCATGATCGACGCGGTGGAGACGATCGGGCTGGGCGAGTGGGACAGGGGGGGCGACCTCAACGGCTGGACCGTTGCCAGCGGGACCAACATCTCCGTGGCGGGGAGTGCGGTGACGGGTGGCGCGAACGGGGACCTCCAGCTCAACATCGGCACGCTCATCGACGCCGATAAGTATGGGTACCTGACGGTGCGGATGCGGACGACGGTGACGACCAGCACCAACTACGCGCAGTTGTTCTGGGGGCCCAACGGGGCGTTCTCCGAGGCCAATTCCCTGAGATTTGGCGAGAACGATGGCGAGTGGCACGAGTACCTGTTCGACATGACGGCCGAGGCGGATTGGACCAACGCGAACATGCGGGTGCGGCTCGATCCGTTCCAGGTGACGGGGCAGACCTTCGAGGTGGACTACATCCGGTTGCTGGCGGCGATCCCGGAGCCCTCGTCGGTGGCGCTGTTGCTGGCGGGGCTTGGCGCACTCGGGTGGTTCGGCTGGCGGCGCCGATCGAAGTAGTCGGTTCCGGGGCGGGGGCGCTGACTCGAGAATTCCCGTAGCCGAACGCCCCAAGGCGTTTGGCCCGTGCCACCAGCGCCCACGCGCCAAACGCTTGCGCGTTCGGCTACATTTTCACCCCCGGTGGTGCCCCGCGCGCGGGGCATGATGTCTGACTCGAAGATTCCGGACGTAGCCACGGTCGTCAGACCGTGGACGCGCTGGCTGGGCGCACGGACCCCTCCGTGACCGGAGGGGCTACGTTGGGCGAAGACCGAAAGCTTTTGGATTTGCTGGGTAGTAATACATCAGTATTATACCTCATGGCCTTCGCGGAACTGCATGCCCGGAGCGCGTACAGTTTTCTGAGGGGGGCGTCGTCGCCAGAGGCGCTGGCGGGGGCGGCGGCGGGGCTGGGGATGGGGTCATTGGCGCTGTGCGACCGGATGGGGGTGTACGGGGCGCCGAAGCTGCATGTGGCCGCGAGGGGGCCGGGCCTGCGGGCGATCGTGGGGTGCGAGCTGTGGATGGAGGACGGGTCGGTGCTGCCGGTGCTGGTGGAGAATCGGGAGGGGTACCGGAACCTGTGCCGGCTGTTGACGCGCGCGCACCTGTCGTCCTCGAAGGGCGAGGGCCGGGTGGCGTGGGGGGACATGGCCGGTGCGGTGGGGGGGCTGGGGTGCCTGACGGGGGACGCGGAGGGTCCGGTGCGGCGGTCGCTGTGGCGCGGGGGATTTGCGGGGATGGGCCCGCTGGGGTGGCTACATCGATTGGTCAGGTTATTCGGGCGCGAGGGGGTATTCGTGGAAGTGCAGCGTCATCGGTTGCGGGGGCCGGACCGGGACGCGGGCGCGCTGGCGTCGTTGGCGGGGCAGGCGGGTTTGGCCGCCGTGGCGACGAATGGGGCGTGCGGGTCGGAGCCGGGGTGCCGGCGGGTGCTGGATGCGTTCGCGTGCATGCGGGCGCGGACGCACCTGGATGCGGCGGGGCGGCTGCTGGAGGCGAACGCGGAGCGGCACCTGAAGGGCGAGGCCGAGATGCGGGAGTTGTTCCGGGACATGCCGTGGGTCGTGGAGGAGGCCGGGCGGCTGGCGGGGCGGCTGGCGTTTTCGCTGGAGGATCTGGGGTATGAATTTCCGCGGTATCCGGTGCCGGGGGGGGCTACGGCGGAGGCGTATTTGGAGCAAGTGACATGGGCCGGGGCGCGGGAGCGATACGGGGCGCTATCGGAGGCGGTGCGGGGGCAATTGCGGCACGAGCTGGGGGTGATAGGGCGGCTGGGGTTTGCGGGGTACTTCCTCATCGTGTGGGACATCGTGAACTTCTGTCGGCGGGAGGGGATTTTGGTTCAGGGCCGCGGGAGCGCGGCCAACAGCGCGGTGTGCTACAGCCTGGGGATCACGGCGGTGGATCCGGTGGGCTCGGGGCTGTTGTTCGAGCGGTTCTTGAGCGAGGGGAGGCAGGGGTGGCCGGACATCGATCTGGATCTGCCCAGCGGCGAGCGGCGTGAGCGCGTCATCCAGGAGGTGTACCGGAAGCACGGGCCGCGCGGCGCGGCGATGACGGCCAACGTCATCACCTTTCGTGGGCGGAGCGCGGCGCGGGAGATCGGGATGGCGCTGGGTCTTGGGCCGGACGTGCTGCGGCGATTTTCGGGCCTGTTCCACAGCGGGGATTTTCCGCACACGCTGGACCTGCGGCAGCACCTGCGGATGGCCGGGGTGCCCGCGGATCACCCGAGGGCGGGGGTGTTCGAGGATCTCTATGGGAGGATCTACGGCCTGCCGAGGCACCTGGGGCAGCACAGCGGCGGGATGATCGTCTGCCAGGGCAGCCTCGACGCGATCGTGCCATTGGAGAATGCGGCGATGCCGGGGCGGGTGGTGGTGCAATGGGACAAGGAGGACTGCGAGGATCTGGGCATCATCAAGGTCGACCTGCTGGGCCTGGGGATGATGGCCGTATTGCAGGACGCGATGGCGATGTGCGCGGCGCGAGGGCGCCCGGTGGATATCGCGAGGATCCCGAAGGATGACGCGGCGACCTTCGAGATGATGGGCCGGGCGGACACCGTGGGCGTGTTCCAGATCGAGAGCCGGGCGCAGATGGCGACGCTGCCGAGGATGCTGCCGAAGGTATTCTACGACGTGGTGGTGGAGGTGGCGATCATCCGCCCGGGGCCGATCCAGGGCGATCTGGTGCACCCTTATCTGGCGCGGCGGCAGGGCAAGGAGCCGGTGACGTATTTTGACGAGCGGCTGCGACCGGTGCTGGAGCGGACGCTGGGGGTGCCACTGTTCCAGGAGCAGGTGTTGCGGATGGCGATGATCATGGCGGATTTCAGCGGATCGGAGGCGGAGGAGCTGCGGCGGGCGCTGAGTTTCCACAGGTCGCCGGAGCGCATGGAGAAGGTGACGGCGAAATTGCGCGCGGCGATGGCGCGCAAGGGGGTGGCGCCGGATGTCGTGGAGAAGATCGCCTCGTCGATAGGCTCGTTCGCGCTGTACGGGTTTCCGGAATCACACGCGATCAGTTTTGCGATCCTGGCCTATGCGAGCGCGTGGCTGAAGGCGCACCGGGCGCCCGAATTCTACTGTGGGTTGTTGAATAATCAGCCCATGGGGTTCTATTCGCCGGCGACTCTGGTGAAGGACGCGCGCCGGCACGGGGTGAGGGTGCTCCCGGCGTGCGCGGTGGCATCGGGCTGGGATTGCGCGGTCGGGGAGGATGGCTCGTTGCGATTGGGGCTGCGGGTGGTGGGGGGGCTATCCGAGGCGCACGGGATGGCGCTGCT
>JADLBR010000206.1 GCA_020847615.1 Verrucomicrobiia bacterium | reverse complement strand
CGGACTCGGTGCTGACCTCGCGACGGTGCGGGACGTCGGAGGCCATGGTCTCCAGGAGGTAGAAGTTCGGCGTGCACGCGGCGATCTGCAGGGTGGCGGCGTTGGCGACAGGTCCGGACGGGTTGTGTGGGCAGAGGGGGATGTGATGGGCCTCGGCCATCGCGGCGATCTTGCGGACCTCGCCGATGCCGCCCGCGTGGCTCACGTCGGGCTGGATGAAGTCCGCGCAACCGAGCCGCAGATAGCTGCGGTAGTCCCACCGGCTATAGAGGCGCTCGCCGCCGGCGATCGGCACCTTGACGCGGCGCTTGATCTCGGCCATGGCCTCCGGGTTGTCCGGCGGGATAGGTTCCTCGAACCAGGTGACGTCGAAGTCCTCGAGCGCGTGGGCGATGCGGACCGCGGTGGGCACGTTGAACCGCCCGTGTCCCTCGATGAGGATGTCCACCTCGGGGCCGACCGCCGCGGCGACGGCCCCGACGCAGTCCAGGGCGTCCCGGAGTTCCCGCTTGCCGATGTTCATGTACGCGCTGCCGAAAGGATCCCACTTCAGGCCCCGGAAACCCTGCGCGACCGCCGCCTTCGCCTTCGCCGCGAACTCGTCCGGGGTGACCGCGGGCGCGAACCAGCCGTTGGCATAGCACGGCACTCGGTCGCGCACCCTCCCTCCGAGCAACTGCCACACGGGGACGCCGAGCGCCTTGCCCTTGATGTCCCACAGCGCCATCTCGACGCCGGCGAGCGCGCTCATCAGCACCGGCCCGCCGCGCCAATATGCGTCGCGGTACGCGTCGTGCCAGAAGGCCTCGATGTCGTGCGGGTCGCGGCCGACGAGATAGCGCTCCAGCTCGCGGCACGCTTGCGCGACGGTCTGCTCCCGCATCTCGAGCGTGGCCTCGCCCACGCCGTGGAGGCCGGCGTCGGTGGCGACTTTGACGAATACCCAGTTTGTCCGGTACGCGTGGCAGAGGAAGGTCTGGATGGAGGTGACTTTCATGGGAGATTATTGAACCACGAATCGACGCGAACGACGCGCCGGCATCGGTGTCGATTCGTGTCCATTCGCGGTCGAGGTTGGACCCGTCCGTCCCCGTGGCCAACTGGCAAATTGCGTCAGTGATTTGCTAAAATGCGACATCCGCCGTACGAAATGGCTATTGCCGGAGTGTTTGCCGGTTGGCATGATGTGTGCGATGGCTTCGAAAATGCGGCGGGGTCAAGGGTCCTCTGGTGGCGTGGCGGTGGGCCGGAGGCCCTCGGTGGCAGTCTGCATCGACACGCGGGATGGGCCTGGGCGGGAGCGGCTGCTGGGGGTGTACCGTTTTGCGGTGGAGAGGGGGTGGCGGCTGTACCTTCTGCGCGGGGAGGATCGCGCCGTGCTGGCGAGGCTGCGGCGGCTGCCGCTGGACGGGGCGATCGTCTATGACAAGCCGGCGTCGATCCATCGCGTGCTGCGCGCCCGTGGAATCCCCTGCGTGGAGGCGGGGGCGAGGAACCTGCCGCTGGATGAGGTGGCGGTCTTTGTGGATGACGACGCTTTGGCGGCGATCGCGGTGGGGCATCTGTCGGAACTCGGTTTGGCGGGGCTGGCGTACTGCGGGCTCGGGCGCCGGTGGCCATCGGCGCGACGGGCCGAGTCTTTTGGCAAGCACGCGACCGCGCGGGGATATCCGGTATCGGTGTTCGAGGAGTCGGTGCCCGAGGGGGAGGCGGACCTGGAGGGCCTGATCCGATGGCTCCGGCGGTTGCCGAAGCCCGCGGGCGTGCTCGCCTACGACGACAAGATGGCCGAGCGGGTCCTGGCCGGGTGCGCCTGGGGCGGCATTGCGGTGCCCGGGGAGGTGGCGGTGCTTGGCATCGGCAACGATGAGCTGATGTGCCAGGTGGCGCATCCGGCGCTATCGAGCGTGGCGCTGCCGACCGCCGAGATCGGGCGAAGGGCCGCGGAGCTGCTCGATCGCGTGTTGCGGGGCGGGGGGCGCCGCAACCGGAGGGAGGCGATGGCGCCCCGGGAAGTGATCGGGCGCGCCTCGACGGATCGCTTTCCCACTTCGGACCCGGTCGTCTCTGCGGCGATCGCCTTCATCGTGGAGCGGGATTCCGGCCCGATGGGCACCGATCAGGTCGCCGCGGCGCTGGGCGTTTCGCGGCGCACCCTCGAGAGGCGATTTGGCTCGGTCATGTCGCAGACGGTGCACGATTTCATGACGGGCAGGCGCATGCGCCGCGCGGCCGAGCTGCTGCGCCTGCACCCGGACTCGCTCGCCGAGATCGCCGGGCGGTGCGGCTACGCGGCGCTCTCGGCATTCATCCGCGCATTTCGCGGCGCGATGGGGTGCCATCCGCGGGAGTACCGGGAGCGTTACAGGTGATCGGCCGCGGGCATCGTGGCCAGACCCTCACGCGTTCGGCTGCGTGATTTGCATCCGGCACGAAATTCTCCGTGCGGGAACGGCGATCTCACTTTTTCTTCGCCGGGGGGTACAGCGCGTGATCGGCCCTCATGTCTCTGCCGGACCAGATGGCGCGCGATGTCCAGTCGGCGTCGGGCGCCGACCAGAAGGGGTGGGAGGGCGGCAGGCCGAGCGGGAGGAACGCGGCGCTGCACAGGTAGAGGCTGCCGGTGCTGATGTAGCCTTCGGCGAGGCCCGGCTGGTGTCCCGCCAGGCCGATGCGCAGCCAGCCGCTCGCGTCGAAGGTGCCGGGCGCACCCAGCGTGCGGCGAATCACGGCCTCGAGCGCGCAGCGCACCTGCTGGGGCGAGACGCCTTCGGGCAACTCGTCGCGCGACGCCATCTGCGCGAGCAACTGGAAGGCGCCGCAGCGGTACGCGATCGAGCGACCGATGGCCGGGTAGCTGCCATCCGGGGCGATGAGGCGCTCCTGGATCGCGGCGTATCGGCGCGCGCGCGCCAGGACGCCGGGGAGCAATCCCGACCACTTTTCCGCGACGCCCGCGATGTGCTCCAGGCAATCGATGTACATCGGCTGGATGACGAAGCTGTTGTAGTAATCCCAGTGGAACTCGGGGCCGTCGCCGTAGACACCGTCGCCCTTGTACCAGCTCTCGTGCGAGTCGATGGCCGTCTGGATCGGGGCCTCTCGCCAATCGGCCCCGGCCCGGGCCAGGAACGTCTCGACCATGGCGGCGAACAGCAGCCAGTTGTTGTTGCCGGGCTTGAATTGGCGCACGGTCTTGAGGGTCGCGATCAGGCGCTCGCGCGGCGCGGCGTCCAGCTTCTCCCACAGCTCGCGCCTGGCCCTGAGGATCGCGTGGGCCAGGAAGGCGGCATCCACGAGGTTCTGGGGGCCGGCCCCGAGATCCATGCGGTCGGGGCAGGCGGGGTCGGTCATGTTCGCCAGGCATTTTCGCGCCAGCGCCGCCATTCGCTGCGAGGCATCGGACTCGGACGCCGATTTGTCTGGCGACTCGAGCCATGGCGCGAGCCCGCACATCGCGCGCCCGAAAGCCTCGAGGTGGGTGAAGAGCCGTCGCTTCGGCACATCTTTATCCGTCGCGGCCTCGACGGGCATCCTCTCCTTGAGCGTGCCCGCGGCAAGATTGCCCAAGACCGGGCCCACGACTCGCTCCAGCGTCTCTATCCAGTAGGGGCGCCCCTTCGTCTCGGCGGTGGGCGCCGCGGCCGAGCTCGTGGACATCAGGGCGGGGGAGGCCATGGCCGCCCCCAAGAACTCCCGGCGCGTGTGGCGCGAGCTTCCGTTGGATCTCATGCGGCCCATGCTGCCGCCCGGCGGGTTCCCGCGGAATCAAAAAGTCATTTGCGGTTGCCCGATGCGGCGCACGGAGTAGGCTGGCGCGATGCGCGCTGTCGTCGGGTTGGCTTGCATCGCCGCCATGGCGACGGGGCACTGCGGCGACATCGTCTTTGAGAACGCGCGCGTCCGGGCGGTGCTGGGCGAAGATGCGATCTGGCGCTCGCTCGTGGACAAGGCGTCCGGCGCCGAGCACATCGGGGCGCAGCCCGGTGTGGCGATCGCGTCGGTGGCGGCGGACGGGTCGCGGGCGCGTGACCACGTGGATGTGCTCGGCCTGCAGGAGCGGATCACGGCTTCGGCGGCGGGCGGCGCGGGTGCGGCCCTGGCCCGGCGGGAGGGCGACCGGCTGGTCATCGCGCTCGATCGCAGCAGGCTGGTCTACCGGATAGGCGAGGAGAGCGACTGGATCTCTTTCACGCTCGAGGGCGTCTCCGGCACGCGACCACACCGGCTCAACCTCCTGTGCGTGCCCGTCGATCTCACGGCGCACGTGGGGACGCGCCTGGCCGCCGGCTGGGATACGCGGTTTGCGGTGGGCCTCATGGCGCTCAATCTCCAGGCCCACGCGACCGCGGCAAAGTCGCATGGTCGCGCCCTGCTGACATCCGAGACGCAAGACGGGCCGGGGCCGCCGCTGGAGGGCGCCGCCGTCGCGCTCGTGGCCGCGCCCACGGCCGATTTCCGCGCCATACTGCAGAGGCTCGCCGCCTCACATGACCTTCCGCGCAACGAGGGCGACGGCCGCCCGTCGAAAGAGTTGCCGCTGGCGGGGGAGTCGTACTGGTTCATGTCCTTCGGCGAGGCCGATGCCGACAGGGTCATCGCCCTCTGCCGTCAGAGCGGTTTTCGGCAGGTGCTCTTGAATAGCGGGGCGTGGTGCCGCTCGCCCGGGCATTACGATTTCAACACCCGGAACTTTCCCGGCGGGATGGAGAGCCTGCGCCGCACGGTCGCCAAGCTGCATGGGGCGGGCATCGGCGTGGGCATGCACTGCTTTGCCTCGAAGGTGGCGAAGGCCGACGCGCACGTGGCGCCGGTGCCCGACCGCCGTTTCTGGGTGGATCGGGCCGATGCCCTCGCCGCCGATATTGGCCCGGCGGACAGTTCCATCCGCGTCACCGGCGACCTGCGCGAATGGCCCGGGAGCCCCGTCGCGTCACAGAAACTCTGGGAGGGCGGCGTCGACAAGCACCGGGAGGTCATCATCGACGACGAGATCATCCGGTACGAGGGCATCGGGTCCGAGGGACGATGGGACACGTTCGAGGGATGCGCGCGCGGGGCGTGGGGCACGCGCGCGTCCGCCCACGGGGCCGGGGCCGCGGCGCGGCATTACGGCGTCGATGGCTGCATCAATGGGTACATCATCGATCAGGAGACGACGCTGCTCGGCGAGACGACCGCTCGCCTGGCGGGCATCTTCAACGCGTGTGATTTCGACATGGTCTATTTCGATGGGGGCGAGGATGTCGACCGGAGGCGATTTGCCCATTACGTCTCGAAGTTTCAGGCGACGGCGATGGGGCAGTTCGCGAGGCGACCGATCGTGCACATGGGCACCATCCTGACGCACAACCTCTGGCACTCGTTCACCCGCAGCGGGACGGTCGACACCTATCTGAACACGCTGCACGGCAAGATCCGCGCCGGCGCCGCGGTGGGGCAGTGGCCGACCGTGCGCGACCACATCGAGAAATCGGTCGCCTACGTCGAGAGCCTCCGCGACGACATGATGCCCGGCGAGCTGGGGTGGTTTGGCATCTGGCCGAAGGACAAGGAGACGGAGGGCCTCCAGATCGACGAGGTCGAATACCTCATGTGCCGTTCGCTGGCCTACGACGCGCCCATCAGCCTACAGACAAGCTTTTCCCAAATGGACAAGCACCCTCTGACGGGCGGCATCCTCGAGGTCGTTCGCGCCTACGAGCGCGCTCGCCGGGAGAAGATTTTTACCGAGGACGCATTGGCGCCCCTTCTGGAAAAGGGCTCCGACCACGCCCTTGTGCGTAGCGGGGGCGCGTGGCGACTCGTGCGCGTCTCGGCCCGCGCGCTCCTCGACGGCGGGGTGTATGCCCAGACCGGGACCGTTGAGGGCGGCGCGGTGGCGTTGCTCTGGCGGCCGGACGCGGAGGGCGATCTGCGCGTACCGATCCCGCGCCAGGGCCTTCGGTTCCAGGATCTCGACGGGAGGGACGTGCCCACGGGCGATCGCGATGGCGACGCGATGCTGCCCGTTGGTCCCCGGAGGCTCACGCTTCGCGCCGCCTCCGAGACCGCGGAGTCTCTGGGGGCGGCGCTTGGCCGGGCACGATTCGTGGCGCGGGCGAGGCGGTAGGTTTGCCGTGGGCGCCTTGACCACGCCTTCGCGGTCTGGTAGCAGCCGGGCATGACCGCGGTCCTTCGATCCGTCTTTCTCGGGGCCTGCCTGAATTTGGCAATGCCGGTCGGCGCGCGCGAGGCGGTGCGCGACCAGGCCGCCGACGCCGCGGCACCACGACTTCCCGAGGAGGTTTCTTCGTGCGCGGAGTGTCACCCGGAGACGTACGCCGAATGGAAGGCCTCGATGCACCACGGTTCCTGGACCAGCTCGCTCGTGCAAGAGAGGCTCCATCGGCTGAAGCAGGACGAGGCATCTTGCGCGGGTTGCCACGCCGCCCGGCTGGAATTTGACGGAAAGGGTGGCGTGTCGCGAAAGGCGCGACCTTCCGGCAGGGAACTGGGGGTCAGCTGCAGGACCTGCCACTGCACCGCGGATTGCATCATCCTGGGGCCCAGGGATCCGGGCCTGGCCAAGGGCGGGCCGGGGCGTTCCTCGGTCGTTGCAGAGGCCAAGGCGGAAGCCCTGTGCCGGACTTGTCACGAGGCCACCCAGAAGAGTTTTGATGGGCGGCCCACGGCGATGCGGGAGAAGAGCTGCATCGATTGCCACATGCCCGTCGCGGCACGGGCCGAAGCGGGGGCGGCGCGGCCCGCTTCCCAGGGAGATGCGATCACCCGGCGGCGGCACACGTTCCGCGGCGGACATGACGCCGACTTTGTGGCCGGTGCCCTCCGGGTGACCGTCGCGCCCGATGGCGCGGTCTCCGTGGTCAACGTGGGGGCGGGTCATGCGATCCCTTTCGCCCCCGTGAGAACCCTCTTCGTCACCATGACCGCGCGGGATGATTCGGGTGAGATTCTCGCCACCGAAAGGGCCGAGATCGGCAGCAAGAATCCCATCCTCGCCGGTGCCGCTTGGTCCGGACAGTCCCCCATGCCCAAGGGCACGGCATCGGTCACGGCCCGAATCACGTACCGGCTCGTGGATTATCAGCCAGAGGCCGAGCACATGGCTGTCGCCACGGTCGAGAGACGGGTTCGTTAGGTCGGAATTTCCCGTAGCCGAACGCGTAAGCGTTTGGCTGCCAGAGCCTCACGGCTTCGGCCAGATTTTCGGCGCTGGCGGCGGGCCGGTATTGACGGCGACACTAGGGCGCCTACTTTTCAAGAGTCTTAACAAACCGGATGCACCTCGGGCCCACATGGCGACTGTCCGCGCGCGTGATGGTTTTTTGGGCCTTGGTGCCAGGCGTGGTGGTGGGGGCGGGGACGGGGCTTTCTGGGGATTATTTCAACAATGCGGATTTCACGTCGCTGGTGACGAACCGCGTGGATCCTGGGGTGGATTTTGATTGGGGGTCCGGGGTGCCGATTGGGGGGGTGGCGTCGGACACGTTTTCGGTGCGATGGTACGGGCAGGTGGAGCCGGAGTTTTCGGAGGAGTACGCGTTCTATGTGACGGCGGACGACGGGGCGCGGCTGTGGGTCGATGACCATGCGGTGGCGGTGAGGACGTTTGGGTCGCCGCAGCAGCCGACGTTCAAGGCGCGCGTGCGCCTGGAGGCGGGGAGGAGGGCGAACATCCGGCTGGAGTTCATCGAGAACACGGGTGCGGCGAAGGTGAGGCTGGAGTGGTCGTGCCCGAGCCGGGCGCGCGAGGTGATTCCGGCGGCCCGGCTCTATCCCGGGCTGGTGGATCGGGCGGGGGGCTCGATCCTCAAGGAGCATTGGCTGGGCATTGGCGGTACGGCGCTTTCGAACCTCACGGGACAGTCCGACTACCCGCAGAGGCCGGACGGGCGCGAGCTGCTGACTTCGTTCGAGTGCCTGGCGACAAATTGGGCCGAAGACTATGGGACGCGCGTCACGGGGTTCATCGTGCCTCCCGCGTCGGGCGAATACACATTTGCGGTGGCGGGCGACGACCTGGTGCAGTTCCGCCTGAGCACGGATGCCACGACGAACAACCTGCAGGCCATCGCATCGGTGCTGGCGCCCACGGGTTTCAGGCAATGGGATGCCGCCGCCAACCAGATCGCGGCGCCGCGGGCGATGGAGCGGGGGGCGCGATATTGCGTCGAGCTGCTGCACCGAGACGTGTCGGGCGCGGATCACTGGTCGGTGGGTTGGCGCGGTCCCGGCGAGACCAACTTCACGGTGATTCCCGGCAGCGCGCTTTTGCAGGCCGGACTGGAGCGTGCGACGCCCACGCAGACCAACCTCTTGAACACCTTGGCGCAAGGTCGGCCGCGACTGTTCGCCTCGCCCGAGCGCTTCGAGTGGCTGAAGCAAGAGGTCGCCGTAAACCCCTCGGGCAAACCGGCGGTCTGGTACACCAGCCTGACCAACAGCGCGCGCGTCCTGGCCACGAACGCCCCCGTGTTGTATGTGCCCGACAACCGCGGCACGATCCTGAGCACCGCGCGCACGGTCATCGATCGCATCTCCAGATGGGCGCTGACCTACCGGACCACGGGCGACACGAACTACGCCGAGCGGGTCTGGACGGAGGTGTACCACATCTCCACGAACTTCCCGAACTGGAACCCGGCGCACTTTCTGGACGTGGCGGAGATGACCCACGCCCACGCGATCGCGTACGACTGGCTGTACGACTATTGGACGGCCAGTCGGCGGACGCTGCTGCGCACCAACATCGTCAGCCGCGGGTTGAACGAGGGACTCGCCGACTTCACGGGCAACGCGGGCTGGACTCAGTCGGACGCGAACAACTGGAATGCCGTCTGCAATGGGGGCATGACGCTCGGCGCGCTCGCGGTCGGGACGGACGACGAGGCGAAGGCCGAGGACGTGCTCAATCGCGCGATCGCCTCGGTCCGGACACCGATCTCGCGGGTGACGACGGACAACGGCGCGTGGTACGAGGGGCCGGGGTACTGGGGCTACACGTTCGACTATGCGACGCGCATGTACGCGGGCCTCGAGGGCTGCCTGGGGAGCGACTTTGGCATCAGCTCGACCCGCGGCATGAACGAGGCCGGGCACTTTCCGATCCAGACCTCGGGCCCGTTTCTCAAGAGCTTCAATTTTGCGGATGCGGGCGACAGCTCGGGTCGCGTGGGTAGCGTGGGCATGTGGTATTTCGCGCGCCGTTTCAACCAGCCGCTGTACGCCTGGTGGGAACACACCTATGCCAGCGCGGCCCCGCTGGGCGCGCTGTGGTGGCACTCGACGGGCGCGCCCCCCGCGTCCGCGGGTTCGCCGGTGGATCTCTATTTTCGGGGCGCGAGCGCGACGACGTCGTTCAAGACCACGGAGATCGCGTCGATGCGCTCCGCCTGGGGCGACAGCAACGCGACCTGCATCGCCATCAAGGGCGGCGAGATGGGGGCCTCGCACGGCAACCTCGATGCCGGGACGTTTGTACTGGACGCGCTGGGCAAGCGCTGGGCCTACGAGCTGGGCGGAGATGACTACGCGCTGCCGGGATATTTTAGCGGTACCCCGTCCTCCGGGACGGACCGGTGGGACTACTATCGCTGCCGGGCCGAGGGGCAGAACACGCTCGTCATCGGGACGACCAATGGCCCCGACATGCGGATGGGCCAGCACGCGGCCGTCGTGCTCTTTCAGGGGGAGCCCTCGGGAGACGGGTCGAAGGCCATCATGGATCTCACGGCCGTCCACACGGGTGTCTCGCGCGTGTGGCGGGGGTATCAACTGTTGAACGGGCGCAACGAGGTCCTGATCCAGGACGAGATTGTAGCGGCATCGCCGAGGCCCGTGTGGTGGTTCATGCACGTCAGGACCAACGGGACGCAGATCGCCATCGACCCCGGCGGCGCCACCGCGACCCTCACCCAGGGCAGCGCCCGGCTCTGGATGAGATCCTTGGCGCAGGGCACCTTCTATCTCACGAACTCGACCCCGCTGGCGACATCGCCCAATCCCGCGGGACAGAATTTCAACACCAATTATCTGAAACTGGCGATGCATCTGCCGTCGGTGACGAATTCGACTCTGGCCGTGTGGATGGTGCCCCTCTTGCCGGGCGAGGATCCTCCCGCCGAGGCCCCGGCCGTGGTGCCGCTCAGCGCATGGAATGCGGCAACCAACACGCCGCCGCAGGCCGCCGACGCGGCGGGGACTGTCGCCGAGGACGCGTATGTGGACATCGACCTGCGCTCGCTGGTCTCTGATGCCGAAACGCCCGCCGGGCAACTTCGCTTCGAGGTGGGCGGCGCCGCGAACGGCACCGTGGCACTCCTTGCAGACGGCCGCACCGCGCGATTCACGCCCGCCGCGAATTACAGTGGCCCCGCGAGTTTCCGGTACGCCGTCGCCGACGCGAACCCGGACCCGCGCGTGGTGCTGGCCTACGACTTCGACCCGCCGGACGCGGCGGACACGAACTCCGTGCCCGACGTGTCCAACAACGGGCGCGACGGGACGTTAGAGATGGCGGGGGCCGGAACCTTTGCGGTCACCAACGATTCGCCCGCCGCGCTCGGTGGCCAGGGCGAGCGGTGCGTGGAACTGGTCGAGGTCCAGACCAATGCGGTGGCGCGCGTGACCTGTCCTCTGGACGGGACAGACTTGGATCTGAATGTGGAGGACTGGACGGTCGCCGGCTGGTTCAAGCGCCGCGATCGGCAGAATGACGATTTCATCTTCTATGCGGGCGGCAGCGACGGATTCGGCGGCGCCAACGAGCTGCAGGTCTATGGTGCCCCGGGCTCCGACGCCGTCCAGCTGCGACACTATTATGGCAACAACCTGTTCAATGGTCCCGCGGGCATCGCCGTGCCCACCAACACCTGGACGCATTTTGCCGCCACCCGGGCCGGGACCAACGTGTCGTTCTATATCGGCGGCAACATCGTCGGCACCGTCGTCGACACGAACTTCGGTGTCCCGCAGACGGTGGTTTCCTTTGGCGGCAGCGGCGTGACGAATGCGGCCTACACGGCGCGCTGGTTTGACGGGCGGCTGGACGATCTCGCGATCTT
>JADLBR010000205.1 GCA_020847615.1 Verrucomicrobiia bacterium | reverse complement strand
GGTGACGGCCACATCGCCAGTTGGGGGTATCCGCTAGTCACCCGAAGCGGCCGCATCTATATTCTCTATAGCCAGCACATCGGCAAGACCGACCAGTTTTTCCATCACACCGGCTGGCTGCACGGCATCTTCAGCGACGACGGCGGAGCCACCTGGTCGAAACCGCAGGAGGTCCCCGTCGCGCGCAGCATCAACGACAACCCCGATCCGACCATGCCGCCCAACATGCTCTGCTGGCAGAAACCGCTGCGGCTTGGAAATAGCGGCAAGTACCTCGCCGGCTTCACGCGGTGGACTAGTTTCGCCGTACGCAAACCATCGCCGAAATCGTTGGGAACCGCCGACTCGCGCGTCGAGTTCATGCGCTTCGAGAACGTCGATGAGAACCCGGAGCCGAGCGACCTCAAGATCGGCTGGTTCATGTCCAACGAGAAGGCGTTGGCCGTGCCATGCCCGGCCTATCCGGAGAACAGCGTCTGCCAGGAGCCCTCCATCGTGAAGCTCCCCGACGGCCGGCTGTTCTGCGTCATGCGCACCTCGGCGGGGAGTCCCTTCTGGAGCATCAGCGCCGATGCCGGCGAGACGTGGGCCGAACCACGCCGCCTGCTGCGCAAAGACGGGGGAGAACCGCTGCGACACCCGGTCTCGCCGTGCCCAATCTACGACGTGGGCGGCAACGAGGCCGGCAGCGGGCGATATGTGCTCTTCATTCACGGCCACGACAACACCACGTACACAGGGTACCGGCCGAAGCCGTCCGTCACCGGATTCAATCGGCGGCCTATTCTGCTCCTGCCCGGGCGCTTCCGTCCCGGCGCCGATCAGCCCGTGTGGTTTGACGAGCCGCGCTTCTTCATGGACCACGACAACGTCAGCCTTGGCAAACCCGGCACCAGCGGGCGGATGGACCTGTCCCTGTATTCCAGCTTCACCGTGCGCAATGGAAAACCCGTGCTCTGGTATCCGGACAGGAAGTTCTTCCTGCTGGGCCGCGTCATTGGCGAGGAGTGGTTCGCGTCGCCTTTCTTCGGGGGCGATTGAGGTAACCCCGGCCTTGACCAAGCTGACGGCGGCCGCTTGATCAATCATCAACCCAGTCACCAGATTCCATGCCTCGCCTGCCCGGCGGCGGGCACTTGGGGCACCACCGGAGTAGAGAATAATAGCCGAAGCCGTGAGGCTTTGCCCAAACGCGCACGCGTTCGGCTACGGGAAGCACTGCGGCAATTCTCGAGTCAGTCAGATCGATGACCCGTCGTGCATGACAACCAGAGTGCCGATGCGGGGGGCACGGGCGGGAAACCTTGGCCGGAGGAGGCAGTTGACAAGGGTCTAATCTTATATGATATAAGATAACCATGGCATCGCCTCTGGTGCGTCAGCCTCTTCGGGAGCAGGTGCGGGAGTGGATCCTGCAGCGGGTGGGCCGCGGGGAATACGGGCCGGGCCATCGGCTGGTGGAATCGAAGCTGGCTGCGGAGCTTGCGATCAGCACGGTGCCGGTGCGGGAGGCGATCCGGGAACTCGCGGCGATGGGTGTGCTTGGGTATGCGGCGCACAAGGGCGCCTGGGTGCGGGAGGTGAGCCTGACCGAGACGATCGAGGCGCTACAGGTGCGTTCGGCTCTCGAGCCGCTGGCCGCTCGGCTGGCCGGCGCGAGGATGCAAGGACGCTGCAAGGACCTGCGGGGCGCGAGCCGGGCAATCGTTTCGGCGGCGCGGGGGCGGGACTTCCTGAAATTTCAGGAGCACAACCAGGCGTTTCACAGGCTCATCGTGGAGGCGGCTGGCAATGCGGCGCTGGTGCGGACGTGGATGTCGTTGGCGTTCGAGGTGCGGACTCGGGTGATCTTGGATTTTCTTGAGGCGCGGGATCCGGTGGCGATCGCGCTGGAGCACGAGCCGATCGTGGCGGCTTTTGAGGAAGGGGATGTCGAGGGCGCGGCGCAGCTGTTGGCAACCCATTCGGAGAATCTGGTGCGCTATCTGGAGCAGCAGAGGGAGTCCGTGGGATTGGCGGCTCCGGTCTCGCGGTCGGCGTGCGGGTGATTTGGAGGGGGAAAACAGGAGGAGCAGTCACCATGGAAGCCAAAAGCATGACGAGAAGGCAGTTCGCGTCGGGGTCCGCAAAGGCGGCCCTTGCGGTGGGGGCGATCCCATCGATCGCGCACCGGGTGGCGGCACAGAATCCCGACAAGATCCGGCTCGGGCTGGTGGGCTGCGGTGGCCGCGGCACGGGAGCGGCCATGGACGCGATCCTCTCGGCTCCCAATGTCGAACTGGTTGCGATGGCGGATCTCTTCCCCGACAAGATCGAGGCGTCGCTGGGGAAGCTGCGGGCCGCGCAGAAGGGCGCGGCGCGGGACTTCGCGGCGCAGTACGGGAGCATGAAGATCGACTGGGACAGGGCAGATGCGGTGCGCGTGACCCCGGAGCGGTGCTTCATCGGCTTCGACGCCTACCGGAAGATCCTGGAGACCGACGCGGACATCATCATCCTGGGCGGGCCTCCGGGCTTCCGTCCCATGCATATCCGCGCGGCGCTCGATGCGGGCAAGCACGTGTTCGCGGAGAAGCCTGTCGCGGTGGATCCCGTCGGCGCGCGGTCGGTGCTCGAGTCGTCGGAAATGGCAAAGAAGAAGGGCCTCGGTCTGATGGGCGGGACGCAGCTGCGCTTCTCGCAGCCGTACAATGCGATCATCGGCCGGATCCACGATGGCAAGATCGGTGAGGTGGTCGCGGCCGAGTGCTACTGGTGGCACGACTATTTTGTCCGATGGCACGCGGAGGAAAGGAAGGCGGGTTGGTCCGACATGGAGTACCAGGTTCGCTGCTGGCCGCATTTCGTGTGGCTCTCCGGCGACCACATCGTCGAGAACCTGGTTCACAACATCGACGTGATGAATTGGGCCATGGGCGGCGCCCCCAAGACGGCGGTGGCCCTCGGCGGTCACGCGAACTGGGAGGACTGGCCGGTCAGGGGAAACGTCTACGATCACTTTTTCGTCGAATACGAGTATCCGAATGGCGCGAAGGGCTACGCCAGCAGTCGGCAGATCAAGAACTGCGCGCATCGCGTTGGCGAGAAGGTGATGGGAACCAAAGGGGCGGCCGACCCGTTCCGGCAGATCACCGGGGAAAACGCGTATGACTACGACGGGCCCTTCGACAACCCGCGCTTCATCCAGTGGGGCCGGTTCATCGAGAGCATCCGGAACGGCAACCCGATGAACTATGGCGCGCAGGTGGCCGAGGCCTCGATGACCGCGATCCTCGGTCGGATGTCTGCGTACACGGGGCGGGCCATCAACTACGACTGGGCGCTGCACCAGTCCAAGCTCGATCTCAGCCCAGCCCAGTTCGATTTTGGACCGCTGCCGGTCGCGCCGTTGGCAGTGCCGGGCAAGACGCCGCTTGTCTAGGCCTAGATCCGTCAACATCAACCACGAATGGACACGGATGAACATGAATTCAGGTGAGCACCCGGATCATCCGACGCTCTTTGGCCCGATCGCCACCGATCTTCAAATGAACGCGAACAGAACCCTTGTCTCGGATCTTCCAACGGAGGTGAAACTCACATCATGAAACGCAGAACATTCCTGAGATCGGCGGCATTGGCCATGGGAGCGACGCCCTTCCTGGCTCCAAGGGCAGCCCGCGCGGCTGGCGGAAAAATGGACCGCATCGGCGCGACAACCGTGTCGTTCCGCATGCGCTTTCCATCCACGCGGCCGAAGGGGGCCGCTCCCGCGGAAGCGGACCTGTCGCTTCTGGACGTGCCGGCGCTATTTGTCGAGAAGCTCGGCATCTCGAACGTCGAGGTGTGGAGCAAGCACTTCGGCGAGGCGACGGTCGGCTATGGCGGCAAGCTGCGCGCGGCCGCGGAGAAGGCGGGGGCGCGGATCGTCAACCTTCAGATGGACGAGCCGCCGTTTGACCTCTCGAGCCCCGACGCCGGCAAACGCGATGCCTGCATCGAATCGACAAAGAGATGGATGGACATTGCGGCCGCCTGCGGCGCGCCCTCGATGCGGGCGAATGTCGGCGGAGCCAAGGGTGAGCCGTTCGATCTGGGCACGACGGTGGACTCGTTCCGGCGCCTGGCCGAGCACGGCGGCCGGATCGGGGTGAAGATCCTCGTGGAGAACCACGGCGGGCATAGCATGGTCGAGGGCAACGTGGCCACCATCGTCAAGGCCGTAGACAGCCCATGGTGCCGGTCGCTCCCGGATTTTGGCAACATGCCGGGCGAGGTCACCATGGAGCAGCGGATCGCGTTCCTCGCGCCCCTGTTCCCGCTCGCCGAGCTCATCTCGGCCAAGGGGATGGAGTTTGACGGCGACTACCGACACGTCTCGTACGACATCGGCGCGTGTGTGCGGGCCGCCGAAGACGCCGGTTTCAGGGGGATCTATTCCGTGGAATGCTGGGCGCCGAAGTACCTGCCTCCCGATCCATTCCGGGCGGTAAAGGCGGTGGCGGATCTTATCCGGGCGTGCGTATGAGCCTAGAACGGCGAGGATCTCTGCCCCGCCAGCCCCATAGGACTTGCAAGGATCTTCGACGTGTGCGCCCCTCGCACTTGGCCCTAGCCACAGTGCTTCTTCTGCGATCAGTCTCCGCAGCCGCAAATGACCCAGCTTCGAATTCCCGCTCGACAGAGACCGCCCCAACGAGGCTGAGCGGAGAGGTCTCCAGAACGAGCGCTCCGGCGCTCAATATCCCGAATCCCGCCGGAAAGGAGATTGCCCCGGCGACGGCACTCGAGTTTGGCGGATATCCGCTGCCGATGGGATTTCGCCGCATGACACGCGAGGCCCTGCCCGAGCTGCTTCACCAGGATGCCGCCGTGGCCAGCACCGCGGAGCGCTCCTATCGCGAGACTGAGGCAATCGCCATCGAATTCAAGCGCCTCAAGCCCGAGGCGTTTGTCCGTGTCCAGTATTTCTGGGACGCCTTTCCCCGAGTCCTGCCTCATTCGATCGCAAAGAAGATCAATTTTCGGCTCCTGGACGATCCGGCTTTCTATGCGTTTCCAAAATTCAATGGATTTTATCTGGCGCTCTATCCCGCAAAAGTTCTTCAGGATATCGCGGATGTCGACGAGGCCGAATTCCTCGTCTCCGATATCAGCGGCTGGATGTCCACCTGGCAGAAATGCCGTGGAAGAAAGAGATTCCCTTTCGCAATCATCTATGCGCTGGACGAGCGGGGGGCCGCGGACTTTACCCGTTCGGAATTCGTCCAGATTGCCTCCGTCGATTTTGATCAGAGGCGGGTGCGCATCCTCCGACTTCATCCCGCGAATAGTCCCGGGCGGCACGCGTATGGGGCGGGACGGGCGCGCATTGGTATACAGAGCCTCACGGCGAACAATGCCGACATGTGGTATCCCAATCTCAGCCGCTTCTGCCCCAGGGATCCTGAAACGGGGATGAACGCCGCCGAGCATTGGGCCAAGCATATCGCCACCTATTTCCAACAGCGGCTGGCGCCTCTGGACGGCCTGGCGTTTGACGTTCCGCCATTTGCGCCCCACCGCGGCTCCGATATCGACAACGATGGGCTCATCGACCACGGGTACAGCCACGGGATCAACTATCTTGGACTTGGGCTGTATGACTTTTTCGATTTCCTGAAGAACGGCTCGCGATTTCACGCCGGACTCGGCCCGGATGTGCTGGTCAGCGCCGACGGAGAGGAAATGGCCGACCAGCGCTTCCCCGACGTGACCAATGGCGCGGAAAACGAGGACTTCCCCGGCTACATGGATTTCACGCGCTTTCCGGAACAGCTGAATCTTCACCGCTGGTGGTGCGAGCGCGCGCTGACGCCCAACGTCTCTTATCCGGTCATGCGATTCCCGACCGACGCCTATCATAACAGGCAAAACACCGACAAGCTCCTTCCATGGATGCATAACAACTTTGCCCGCCTGGGCATCGCGGCCGCCTGTTTCGGCAACGGAATTGTCGCGTATGAATCGTCGCGCGTGTGGGTCGACAAGAAACTCCTTGCGATTCAGGAGGGGGACAAGCCCGCGGGCGGTGAGCTCGTTGAAACACGTCCCTATTACATCTGGGATGAGTACAATGCGGGAACGCGCAATCAATTCCGCTGGCTTGGCCCACCGTCGGGGCCCGTGGTTTTCAGGAAAGACCACTTGGGCAAAGAGATTCTTACGGACGAATCCTTCGAGCGGTGGGATGCGATCAAGATGCCCGACCCGAACGTGGCCTTGGCCAGAAAGGAGTTCATGGCCCGGGATCGCCGCCTGTCAGCGGACGTCGCTTTCCTTGGGACGCCAAAGCGCCCATGGACCGGCGAATCGGGGCCGGGTGGTCCTGAGAGACTTGAAAGGGCCGCTTCTGTCATCTTGCGTTCGCCCCGGCTTCCAACGGCTGTTGGCGCGGGAGACGAGTTCGCGATTTCTTTTGTCGGCCTTGGCCGCTCGATCTACAGGACCGTTGATCCCAAGTATGAACATATTCCGCTCTGCATCGGCTTCCGCGTTCGAATGGGAACAGGTGAGGCGGGAACCTCACAATGGGCGCATCTGGACAACAAGCCTTGGAGCGCGCAACTGAGCGTGACGGCTCCCGCCTCTGGCGCGGCAAGCCTGGAGATTCTTGCTGGGGTCGAGCCTGGAGGATTCGAGCTTCGCGACTTTTCGCTCAGGGCCGGTTGCGCCGAGGTCGCCTATCGCAGGTTTCCGCATGGCCTCGTGCTGATGAATGGTTCGGCCCGTAAAAAGGTGGTCTTTGATCTGGGGCTCATTGATCCGGATGGCCGCTACCAGCGGATTGATGGCGTTGTCGATCCGGACTGGAATACCGGCCGGCCCGTTGAAGGGAGGATCGAATTGCCCGCGAGGGAGGCGCTCTTTCTTGAGAGAAAGGAGTGACGCTGGCCCGCCATGCTGTCGAGGGTCACACGGACGAGGAAGGGCTAGAGGAAGCGAGTTTCCGGTGGAAGCCGACATGGTAAATGCAGCCCGAGAGGAGAACATGCTATGGTAGTTTCTGTTTTGACATTCCGTTTGAGGTCGCGCCTGTCGTTCGTGGCGCTTCTGGCGATTGCCTGCGCCGACGTGCTTTGTTCCGAATCGAAGTCCGGCGGTCCCCCTCCAGGAGGGCCGGTCATCGATGACGGCCTCAAACCGGATCGGGCCAGGGCCCCGGGCACGATGCAGGAATCCGGCAGACCCCAGCTTCGGAATGTTACGCTTGAGATGGATGACCGCACCAAGCTGGAGGCAGTTTACGCCATTCCCACCGAACCGGCGCCCGATCGAGGATACCCCGGCTTGGTTCAGACTTTGGGATGGGGCTCATCCCTGACGCGCTCGACCATGGATTTTGCCGTCGGCGGGGCCAAGGGTGGCCACGTTTCCATCGTCTATATCTGTCGGGGCCAGGGGAGGTCCGGGGGCTTTTCGACCATGATGGGGGAGCGCGAATGGAAGGATATGCGCGCCGTGATTTCATGGATGATTTCCAATCTGCCGGTCAATGCCGAGCGAGTCGCCGTCAGGGGCGGTTCCCAGGGTGGAATTCACTCCTGGATGGCGGCCGCGACGGACCCACGCGTTCGCGCCATCTGCCCGAGCGTGTCGCCGTTCAATATGTGGGAGGCGTTTTTCAAGAACGGAACCATGACCGCCATGTCCATTGGGGTATTCGATCCCAAGCGCGCCAGAAGCGACGGTCTGTTGGAGAAATTGACCGACGCTGTCCTCTCCGGGAATCTGGAGCCCGTCAGGCAGGAATTGGAAAGGCGCGCGATAACCCAGTATCTCAACGGCATTCACTGTCCCGTGTTTTCGCTCTCCGCCTGGCAGGACGCCCTCTTTGCGCCAGATTTCGAGGTGGCCGCGTTCAATGCCTTGGGAGTCCCCAAGAAGCTCTACATCGGGACGGGGGGTCATCGCACGCCGCAATCCCCGACAGAGGCGGAGTGGCGCGCGCGAAAACAGGCCGAATGGCTCGCCTATTGGTTGGAGGGCGAGGAGAATGGCATTCTTGAGGAAAAGCCAATCACCCTGGCCCTATCGCCTGATTGGCAGCATTTCGAGTTTGACGAGTTTCCGGCACCCGCGGCGACTCCACAATGGCACTTGCTGCCCGGCGGCTCGCTCTCGCTCGAACCCACCGAGCGCAGTGGCACCCTCACCCTTGACAACGCGATGACGCGAGCCCAATGCTCCCTGAGGGAGCTCCACGAAGAGTTCTACGTGAGTCCGAGCGAAGGATTTTCGCGCGACGGCGTCCAGTCGGTTGTTCCTGTCGCCAAGCACAGTTTTCGAACACCCCCACTCAAGGAGGAAGTGATCGCGATCGGGAATCCCTCCGTCCAGCTGGTGGTCACCCGGCGATCCCGCTCATATCAGGTCGTCGCCCTTCTAAAGGACGTCTCCCCGTCGGGCGAAGAATTCTTGGTGTCGCGCATGGCCCAGGCGGAGAGAAACATCGCCCATACCGGAGTAGCGTCTTCATTGCTCATCAAGAGCCGGTTGATCGGGCACAAGTTTCAGAAGGGCCACCAGATCAAACTCGATATCATGAACTATGATGCGGGAGAAGTTGCGGACGCGGACATGCATCTTCCCATGCTCGAGAACTACCAACTGGGCATTTCGTTGGGCGGCGCGAAAGGCTCGGTATTGCGCCTGGAAGTTCATCAGCCTCAATGAGCTCTTCTCACCTCGTTCCCCATACATCCATGAACACGAAATCCCACCTCCTCGCCCTGCTGCTGTTGGTCCCGCTCGCCGCGCGGCATGCCGTCGTCCCGGATGCCGGCGGCCAGCAGGCCGACGACATCCAAATCGTGCGGCCGACTGATGCCGGCGCAAAGGCGGCCCCGGCCGCGCCCGACCGGCTCGCGTGGTGGAGCGAGGCGAGGTTCGGGATGTTCATCCACTGGGGGTTGTTCAGCATCCCGGCGGGGGTGTGGGAGGGGAAGGCGAGCCGCCGGAGGTACGCCGAGCACATCATGCTGTCTGAAAAAATCCCGATGGCCGAGTACGCCAAGCTCG
>JADLBR010000204.1 GCA_020847615.1 Verrucomicrobiia bacterium | reverse complement strand
TTTCCGTGGTCCCCTTTGGCCCGCGCAACGACGGGCTGGTGCTCGTGACGCTCGAGGACGTCACGGAGCGCAAGCGGGTCGAGACGGCCCTGAAATCCAGCCGCGCCAATTTCCACAATACCGTGGAGCGCATGGAGATCGGCATCATCGTGGCCGACGCCGATGGGATCGCGCGATACGTGAATCCCGCGACCGAGGCCCTCCTGAACCGGCCCTATCTGGGGCTCGTTGGCAAGCGACTGGAATTCCCCCTCGTCGCTGGCGCCGCCACCGAGGTCGAGCTGCTCGATGGGCCGCGCCACCACCGATTCGTCGATGTGCGCACGACGGCCAGCCGCTGGGAGGGCAAGCCCGCGTTCCTCATCTCTCTCTGGGATAACACGGAGCGCCGCTTGGCCGAGGAGAGCCTCCGCGACGTCTTCCGGAAACTGGAGGAATCCCACGAACAGCTCAAGCAGGCCCAGCTCACCCTCATTCAAGCCGCAAAACTCGAATCTGTGGGAACGCTCGCCGCAGGCGTCGCCCACGAGGTCAAAAACCCCCTGCAGATCCTCCTGATGGGCTTGCGCCACCTGAGCCGCCACCTGCCCCCTGACAACCCGGAGATACAGAACACCGTCGACGACATGCGCGCCGCAACCCAGCGCGCCGATGCCATCGTCCGGGGCCTGTTGGAATTCTCCACCAGCCACCAGCTGGACCTGCGCGACGAACCCGTCGCCGCGGTCGTCGAGAGTTCCCTCAACCTGGTGCGATACGAATTGGTCAAGCACCACGTCCGGCTCGAGACCGACCTCCCGCAGACGCTGCCCCCCTTGCCCATGGACCGCATCAAGATCGAGCAGGTCCTGGTCAACCTCTTTCTCAACGCGATCGACGCCATGCCGGCCGGCGGCACGCTCTCGATCAGGGCCTTCGCCCAAGACGAACACTCGGCGGCGCGTCCGCTCCGGGGATCTCGCCCCGCGGCGGCCCGCAATCGGGCCACCGTGATCGAGGTCGCCGACACCGGCCCCGGCATCCCCCCCGATCGCATCGCCCGGGTGTTCGATCCATTTTTCACGACCAAGTCGGTCGGCAAGGGCACCGGCCTTGGCCTCACCGTGGTCAAGAACATCATCGAATTGCACGGCGGCACCATCGACATCCGTAACCGGCGGGACGGCGGCCTGCTGGTGACGCTCCTCTTCCACGGCGCAAGCCACACCGCCATCGGCACGGGCGACGCGGAGGTGATGATATGAGCATGATGAAGAGAATACTGATCGTCGATGACGATGAGCGACTGACGCGCCTCATGCACCTGAACCTGAAAGAGACCGGGCGATTCGTCGTGCGAGAGGAGAACCGGGCGAACGCCGCCGTGCGGACCGCCCTGGCTTTCGCGCCCGACCTCGTCGTGCTGGATGTGATGATGCCCGAGATGGACGGAGGGGACGTCGCCGCCCAGATCCGCTCGCGGCCAGAGCTCAATCACGTGCCCATCGTTTTCCTGACGGCGGCCGCAAAGAAGAACGAGGTCGACGGAAACCACGGGCGCATCGGCGGCATCCCCTTCTTGGCGAAACCGGTCGACATCGACGAACTCACGGCCTGCCTGGACAGGACTCTCGCCTCCGCAAAATTGACGATCTGACGCGTTCGGTCTCGGCTCAGATCCTCCACGGGGCCCGCATCGGCCGGGTCAGCAGGCGGCTGGCGCCCTCGTCGCCGGAAAACTCCTCGCGCGACGGATCCCACACGAGCGGCCGACCCAGGCGGGCGGAGATGGCACCAAGATGGCACAGCGACGCGTCGCGGTGGCCGATCTCCGCGTGGGCGGCAGGCAGGCGGCGGCTCATCACGCAATCTATAAAATCCGCGTGATGGCCGGGACTCGGCCGCAGACGGATCTCGTCAGGCCGGACGGGCGGGACCAATAGGGCCTGCGCGCTCGCGGTCACCGAGTCCCCGCTCATATGGATCCAGCCTTCGGTGCCCTCGAACCTCACGCCGAACGCCTCGGAACTGCCCAGTATCACGCGCAGGCCCCCCGGATAACGGTACGTGATTTCAAACTCGGTGGGGGCGTCGTAGATGCCGCTGGCGGGGAAAACCGCCCTGCCATCGATGTGCGTGGGCCCGGTGAGGTCCGTCCCCGTGCCCCATGTCGCGAGATTGACGAAGTGCACTCCATTGTCGCTGATGTAACCCTCGCCGTAGTCGAGGATCCACCGGAAATTGAAGTGGCATCGGGCCGGGGTGTATGGCGCCCACGGCGCCGGCCCGAGCCAAAGGTCATAGTTGAAGTCGGGGGGCACGGGCTGGGCCGACTCTCCACCCGTGAACCCCCCGCGGATCGCAAATCCCTTCCCGGGGCCGATGCGCACCGTGTGCACCTGACCGATCCGCCCATTCCGGACGAGTTCGCAGCCCAGGCGGAATCTCCCGATGGAACGCCGCTGCGTGCCCGTCTGCAGCACCCGCCCATGGCGCTGGACCGCCGCGACCACCGCGCGGCCCTCGCCAATGGAGTACGCCAGCGGTTTCTCGCAATAGATGTCCTTGCCGCTGCGCGCGGCCGCGATCGCGATGATCGCGTGGGTGTGGTCCGGCGTGGCGACCATCACGGCGTCGATGTCGTCCCGCGCGATCAATTCGCGGAAATCCTGCGTGACGGCGCACCCCTTGAAGCGGCCCGACGCCGCCTGCTGGCCATAGTGCCGCTCGACCTGGGCGGCCATCGCCTTGGCGCGACCGAGATCCACATCGCAGGACGCGACGACCTGGACGCGGGGATCGCCCAAGAACATCCGCGTGTCCACCCCGCCCTGGTTGCCCACCCCGATGCAGGCCAGCGTGATGCGCCCGGAGGGGGGCGCTGCGCCGGAGCGCGACGGCCGCATGAGAAACGGGGCAGGGGTGGCGCAACGGCATGCGCGCTTAAGAAAATTCCGTCGCGTGCTATGGGTTCTCATGCCGGTCGGGTGCATGCGCCCCATCCCTTGTATCAACATGCCGCACCTCGCGCAAGCCGCCGCGGGATGGGGACCCCGTCTCCAATGTCGCCTACTTCAACTTCAGGTCATCCCTGACAACGCTCACCGTCCGCGGTGCGCCATCGGCCCCCGTCACCTGCAACATCACCGCCGAACCCTTCGCGCCGCGCAGCATCCCCACCACCTGATCTAACTTCATCCCCCTGATATCCACCAGACCCTGCCCCGGCACGCCGACCGCCACGATGCGGTCGTTCTCCCGGACCTGCCCCGATCTCGCGGCGGGCCCCCCCTCCATCAGGCCCCCGATCAAGACCGCCCCCGACGGGTCGGTCCGCAGCGCCAGCCCCACGCCCACCGGTTTCGCGTTCCAGATGCCGGCCTCCGCCGCCGCCCGCGCCGACGGATCCGCCAGGGATGCGGCCCAGGCCCTGGCCCTCGCCTCGTCCTGAGCGGCCCACTGCTGTGCCACCGATTGCAGGGCCTCCGCCCGCGCCTCACCCCCGCCCAGCGCCGCGGCCGCCGACGCGGCCGACGCGGGGTCCTTCTCCGCCCACGGCTTCATCATCGCCAAGAGCGCGCGATCTCGCAGCGACCCGGCCGGGAACTGCCCCACCCACTCCGCCGCGGCCATCGGGTCCACGCTCGCCCACCCCGCCGCCACCTCGCCCACAAAACGGTCCCTCTCCCAGCCGGTCAAGTCCTTCCCCAACTCATACGCCCGCGTCGGATCGGTCTTCGCCATCTCCCGCGCGGCCGCGCCCAGCAACGAGACCGACCCGCGAGAGCGCTGCCCCGACATCAGCGCCTGCGCCCATTGCACGGCCATCTCCAGGTTCGGCGGCTCCGCCTTGAGAAACTGGTACCCCAGCCCAGCCTCCAACCCATAGGATCGGATCAGGCTGCCGAAAGGTGCCGACCCCGACTCCGGCATCCACGCGTACGCCAGCGTCAAGAGCGCACCGGCGCGATCCCCCTCTTCCAACTGCCGCATCAGGGCCAGCGCCTTTGCCGGCCCAGCCTCGGCCAGCTTCAGAAACAGCCCCCGCAAAAACTCCGCCCGCTCCCTCGGATTCTTGATCTCCTTCGCCGCCGCGATCGCCTCCTCCGCCGACCGCGCCGCCGCCTCGTACCCGCGCGCCTCGAAATCGCTCGCCATCACCAGCGCCGTGCCGCGCGACGGGGAAACGCCCGCCCCGGAGCCAACGGACGCCGGCGCGGCACCGCCGATGTCCGCACCCACGGCGCGCGCCGCGGCCGGAACGCCACCCCTCACCCCCTCGCGCCCCTGGCTCGCCCGGCCGAACCACGAGTCACACAACGCCCCCACCCCAATGCCAACAACCAGACTCACGAGCGCCAACAGAACCGATCTCATGCTCTCATAATCCCCGAATGCGCCCCAAACAAACCACGCGCCACAGAATCCTCAATCCCCGGTGTCAAGATTAGCGCCGTTGACACGACGCATCGAGGATTTATAAGGCCACTAGCAGCCTGGCGGACCTCGCCAAATCCCCCAGGCTGCTAGAAGGCAAAGCCCTTTTAACAATAGCTACTTATAACGGTGGTCCACGGGATGTCGCAAGGTCTCATGCGAGTTGACCCAACAGGACACGATCCTACGGAGCCTGCTCATTTTCAAGA
>JADLBR010000584.1 GCA_020847615.1 Verrucomicrobiia bacterium | reverse complement strand
TTCGTCAGCGAGGAGTTCGCCGCGGCGGCCACGGTCGAGGCCCCGGACGCCTTCCGATTTGAGAACTTGGGCAACGTCGCCCTCGCCAAGAACTGGGGAACGTGCCGGCTGTATTCGCTGGGCGGCGCCGAGGATCCCGGGATGCCGGAATTCCCGTGAGCGCGATCTTGGGCCTGCAAAGCGGTGCGGGGAGGCGTCGCGCTCCCGAGGGCCCCCGGTCGCCCGCCGGGAACGCCTGAAGGCGTCACTACGAGCCTTTCGTCCCCCGCTCGTAGTGCCGCGTTCACGCGACCGCCCCCGGAGGCCATGGAACCCCCGTATACATCTGGCGGAACGGCGAGATCGTCGCTTGGGCGGTTGACTCGCGGTGGACGTGGCTTGGTTGGCGCGTGACATGGCCGTGGGCGTCGGGCACCTTGGCCTGGCCAACATGAGATCGCGCAGCGTGGCCGATTGGATCATCGGGATCTTGGCCCTCGCCCTGGGTTGCGGCGACCGGCCCTCCGCGGCGCCGCCGCCGAATATCGTACTGATCCTGTGCGATGACCTGGGCTACGGCGACCTGGGCTGCTATGGGGCGAAGGACATACGCACGCCGCATCTTGATCGGATGGCGTCGGAGGGAACGCGGTTCACGGATTTCTCGGTGGTGGCGCCGCTCTGCACGCCCTCGCGCGCCGCGCTGATGACGGGCCGCTATCCCGGGCGACTGGGCCTTGCGACGGGCGTGCTGCGGCCCGGTGCGACGAACGGTCTCGCCGCGGCGGAGATGACGTTGGCCGAGGCGGTCAAGCCTCGCGGCTACGCCACGGGCTGCATCGGCAAGTGGCATCTGGGTTTCCGCCCTGGCATGCGGCCGACCGATCAGGGGTTCGACAGCTATTTCGGCGTGCTGCACAACCTCGACAAGTTTGAGACGGCCCACTTTGATGCGGAGGGGGGCATGCCGATCCTGCGGGGCGATGCGGTGGTGGAGCGTCCCGCGGATCCCGCGAAAATGACATCGCTCTACACCCAAGAGGCGCTGGCCTTCATCGATGCGAACCGCGAACGCCCCTTCTTCCTCTACGTCGGCCATCAGATGCCGCATTTGCCGTTCGATGCCTCGCCGGCGTTCAAGGGAAAGTCGGCGCGCGGGCTGTACGGGGATGTCGTCGAGGAGCTCGATTGGAGCACCGGGCAGATCCTCGATCGGTTGCGCGGCCTTGGGCTCGAGAAAAGGACCCTGGTGCTCTTCACGAGCGACAATGGGCCCGAGCGCAACACGCCCGGAACCGCCGCGCCGCTCCGCGGCACCAAGCATACCGTCTTCGAGGGGGGTCTGCGCGTCCCGCTCATCGCATGGTGGCCCGGGCGCGTGCCCGCGGGCCGGGCGTGCGAGGAATTCATCACGGCGCTGGACCTACTGCCCACCTGCGCCGGGCTGGTTGGCCAACCGCTGCCCGTGGGCCTAGCCCTCGATGGGCATGACATGGGCGCGGTCTTGCTCGGCGCGGAGGGGGTGCGTTCGCCCCGCGAGACGCTCTACGCGCTGTATGGACTGAATCAGCACCGCCGGGAGTCCATCCGGCTCGGCCGTTGGAAACTTCACCTCGGCGCGCCACCGCAGCTCTATGACCTGGCTGCCGATCCGGGCGAGGCCCGCGATGTTGCGGGCCAGCATCCCGACCTCGTGCGACAACTGGAGCTGCGCGCGGCCGGGGTGCGCCTCGAGACGCGCATCCCGGAAGCCATGCCATGACCCGGCGGGCCCGGGAATTCAATGTCCCAATCCCGCGAACG
>JADLBR010000203.1 GCA_020847615.1 Verrucomicrobiia bacterium | reverse complement strand
CTGCATCTTTCGCGCGCCTGCGTGAAATTTGCAGGCCATCGGCCTTGTCGGACTTGGCGAAGATCGGGAGGTTGCTAGGATCGCTCCGGTCTCTGATCCCATGAAACGGCATATCCTCTTTCTTGGCGCCCTGTGCGTGCACCTGCCATCGGTCGCACCCGCGGTGGCGGAAACACAGGGCGCGTGCGTGGTCCTTCGGTTCGACGGCGACACCCGCGACGCATCCGGCCGCGGCAACGACGCGGTGGGCGAGGGAGCGCGATTCGTCCCTGGGCACGAGGGGCGGGCGCTCTCGACGGGCACGGGCGCGGTGGTGGTGCCGGATTGCGGCGATGTGCGCCTGGCCCCGGGGCTGCGGATCGAGTGCTGGGTGCGGTTGGATGCCCTTCCGCCCGAGGGGCAGGAGATCTTGTCCAAGGATGATGAGTATATCCTCCGGGTCGATCCGGCGCGAGAGGGGGGGCGGTTTTCCTTCTTCGTGAACTTGGGGGGCTGGGAGGCGCGCGCGAGCGCGAAGGCCGCGCCGGTGCCGGGGCGATGGCATCGCCTTGTCGCCGCTTGGGACGGCAAGCTGCTCTCGCTGGAGGTCGATGGGCAGGTCGCACGCACGCCGCGCGCGGGAACCCCGGAGGTGTCTGGTGAACCGCTGCGGATCGGGCCGATCGAGGGCGCCATCGACGAGCTGCGCATCGTCAATCCCGCGGGCAATCGATCCGCCGCCGCGCATTGGCCGTTTGACGGGGGGGTCGCCGACGCGTCGGGCAAGGGCCACGACGGCGTCGCCAAGGACGCAACCTTCGTCCCCGGCCGCTGCGGCCAGGCCATCCGGCTCGGGCGCGAGCCCGTCTCCATTCCCGACAGCCCCGAGCTGCAACTTTCGGCGGGATTGCGGATCGACTGCTCGGTGCGCGTCGATGCGCTGCCGGCGAACTATCAACACATCGTGATGAAGGACGGCGAGTACCAGCTGCGCCTGAACTCCACGAAGGAGGGCAGCCGCTTCGCCTTCTTCGTCTTCCTCGATGGGAAATGGGAGCCGCGCGCGGAGTCGGTCGGGCCGGCGCGGCCCGGCGCATGGCATCGGATCAGCGCGCGATGGGACGGGTCGGCGCTCACCCTCGATGTCGATGGCCAGCGGGAGCGGGCCTCGCGTTCGGGCATGCCGTCGCCGAAGGGCCAGCCGCTGCGGCTAGGCGCGCCGGGCATCGCGCTGGACGAGGTGTGCATCGTGAACCCGCGGCGGCCGCTGCTGCGCGCGCGCGCGCTGGAACAACGGCAGGCCATTTTGCGCGCCGGGAGACCCGAGATCATCGCCGCGACGGTGCGCAATCTCGGCGCGGAGGCCCAGGAGGCGGTTGCCACCCTCGAGGTGCCAGGCACCGTCGCCTGCCTGACCCCGGCGGCACGGCCCCTTGGCACGCTGGCGCCGGGCGCGGCCGCGCGCGTGGAGTGGACCCTGCGGGCGGGGTCCGAGACGACCGCCACCGCCGGGATCCGGCTCGCGGCCCGTGGCCTCAAACCCGCGGCGGACCGTTTTACCCTGAGCTTCTTCCCCGAGGCCGATCGCGCCCCACTCGCGCCGCCGCCGAGGCCGGAGGGCGCGGCGCCCGGCGTCACCTACCACGTCGATCCCAGCCGCGGCGATAACGCCAACGCCGGCACCTCGCCCGAGGCGCCATGGAGGGATTTCACCCCCGCCAATGGCCGCACGCTCGGCCCAGGCGACCGGCTGTTGATCCGCCGCGGCGGCGTCATCAACCAGGAGTTGGATATCTCGGCGCGCGGCACCGCGGCACACTGGGCCGAGATCGGCGCCTACGGCGAAGGCCCGCGGCCCATCATCCGGCGCAACTGGGATATCGATGACCGCTGCGCGTTGGTCCGGGATCCAGACTTCCTCAAGATCAGCGGGCTGGTTTTCAGCCACGCGGGCAAGGGGCTGGTGGTGCACTATCGGGGCGGGGGTCACGCGGGCCTGCTCGTCGAGGACTGCATCGCCCACGACATCGAGGGTCTCTACCGCTTCAACGCCCACGGGATCCCGGAATGGCGCGACCGCATCGGTGCCCCCGACGACGGGCTCCGCAGCTCGGCCGGGTTTGCCTTCACCGGCGCCCCCGCCAAGGACATCACCCTGCGCGACTGCGAGATGTTCCACTGCTCGTGGGGATTCTTCGCGCGCGGCGAGGCGCTCACGGTCGATCGCGTCTTCTGCCACGACAACTTCGTCCACAACACCTCGCCCCACCCCGCGATCGTCGGGGCGAGGCGCTCGATCCTCCAGAATAGCATCTTCGACGCGCCCGGCTGGCACGCCTACGCAGGAACGATGGGCATCATGCTCGTCGATCCACAGGGCCTGATCATCCGCAACTGCACCTTCCGCAACCAGCCGGACTCCGGCAGCCACGACGAGGGAGGCATCGATTTCGAGAATACCGGCAGCGGTTGCCTCATCGACCGCTGCACGTTCCAGAATAACGCCGGGGCCGCCATCGAGATGCTCGGCCTTCGCGCGCCCCAGACCCGGAATGTCGAGATCGCCAACTCGCGCTTCATCCTCAACAACGTCGCCAGCAAACTCGGCCCGTCCGAGATCTATATCTGGGGCAAGGCCCCCGACCCGGAGGTCTGCTGCAGCACGGGCTGGATCCGCGACAACGGCTACGTCCTCAACCCCGGAGTCGCCTTCTTCACCAACGAGGCCCCCGCCACCACCCGCTGGACGCTCGCCAACAACACCGCCTATCCGACCGTCGCCGCGCTCAAGGCGGCCATGCCTTTCAACGACCCGCCCGTCGTCCAAGCCGGACCCGACCGGCACACGGCCGAGGCCACGCTCGTCCTCGAGGGCAAGGTCTCCGATGACGGTCGCCCGGCGGGACGATCCCTCGCCGTCCGCTGGGAGTTGCTCGACGGCCCGGCCAACGTGGCATTCGAAAATGCCCGCGCCCCGCGAACGGCCGCCACGTTCCCGGCCCGCGGCGCCTACACCCTGCGGCTGGTCGCCGACGATGGCGAACTCTGGCTCAGCGACACCGTCGTGGTCCACCGATTGGCCGAGAGCGCCTCCGTCGCCAGGGCGTGGGAATTCAACACCCCTCTGGATAAGGAGGGATGGACGGAGGTGAATCCCGGCACGAAAGTCCAGGAATGGCTCGACCAGCAGTGGCCCTGCAAGGCCGAGCCGGTCAAATATGTCGGGGGCGGCTTCTACATCCTCGCCATCGAGAATAGCCGCGACGCGCACCTGCTCTCGCCGGACAACCTCGGAATCGCCCTCCCCGCCGCCGGCGTCGTGCATCTCCGATTCCAGAACCACACCCCAGCCCGCCAGATGCGCCTGCGCTTCACGACGGACCAGGACGCCGCATGGGACGAGCGCAAGGCCACGATCTTTGAGGTCTCCCCCAACGATAACGCCCCGCGCGAATATGCCGTCGACATGCGCCGCGCCCCCGGGTGGAAAGGCCAGCTCAAGCAGCTCCGCCTCGACATCGCCACCGGCACGCCGCTCACCGGCACGTGCCGGTTCGACTCGATAAGGATCGAGATCAACACTCAATAACCAACGCTCAACAACCAACGCCCAAGTCCCGAATAGATCACGGTGGCCCGACCATGTAGCCGAACGCCCCAAGGCGTTTGGCCCGGTTCATCAAGGCCTACGCGCCAAACGCTTGCGCGTTCGGCTACATTCTCTCGAAAGGAAGAGGTGATGATCGAGTGCCGAAGGGCTGGAGTATAGCATTGACCCGGGCCGCTGCCCCTAAACAATAGTGGCCGCATGAGACACCCGATATCGACCCTCGCGCTATCCCTCTTGGGGCTCTCTGCTGGCGCGGCGGCGACCTTCGCCGCGGAACAGCGCCCGAACATCCTGTTCTGCTTCGCCGACGACTGGGGCCGTTACGCGCGGGCCTATGACGCGGCGGACGGCGGGCAACCTTCGCCGAATCAGGTCGTGACGACCCCGAGCGTGGATCGCGTGGCCCAGGAGGGCGTGCTGTTCCGCCACGCCTACGTGAACGCTCCGTCGTGCACCCCGTGCCGCAGCGCGCTGCTCTCGGGGCGGTATTTCTTTGCCACCGGCCTGGGCGCGATCCTGCAGCGGGCGGAGTGGGACAGCTCGATTCCGACGTGGCCGCTGCTGCTGCGCGACTCGGGCTATCACATCGGGAAAATGTACAAGGTCTGGAGCCCGGGCACGCCCGCCGACGCGGGCTATGGCGGGCAGGCGCATGCCTACGAGAAGGCGGGCCGCGCCTTCTGCGACTTTTCCGAGAATGTCACGAAACTCGTCGCCGAGGGTGTGCCGCTCGCCGAGGCCAAGGAGCGGATGTACGCGCAGGTGCGCGAGAATTTCGAGGCGTTCCTCGCGGCGCGGGAGGGCGACAAGCCCTTCGCGTTCTGGTTCGGGCCGACCAATACCCACCGCAAGTGGATCCGCGGCTCGGGCAAGGCGCTCTGGAACATCGATCCCGATGCGCTCAAGGGGAAATTGCCCAAATTCTTGCCCGACGTTCCCGAGGTCCGCGAGGATTTTGCGGACTATCTGGGTGAGGCGCAGGCCTTTGATGCGGCCATCGGCGCGCTTTTGAAAAAGCTAAAGGATATTAACGAACTGGATCGCACGGTGGTGGTGCTCAGCGGCGACCACGGGGCTCCGGGCTTCCCGGGCGGCAAGTGCAACCTCTACGACTTCGGCGTGGGCGTCGCGCTGGCCATCCGCTGGCCCGGGCAGCCGGGCGGGCGCGTGGTGGAGGACTTCGTGAACCTCATGGATCTCGCGCCGACTTTTTTGGAGATCGGTGGCGTTCCCATCCCACAGGGGATGCAGGCCCGAAGCCTCGCGAATGTGCTGCGCAGCGACAAGTCGGGCTGGGTCGATCCCGCGAGGGGATCGGTCGTCACCGGGCGCGAGCGGCACTGCGCCGCCGCGCGCGAGGACAACCTCCCGTACCCACATCGCTCCTTCCGCACGAGGGATTTCCTCTACATCCGCAATTTCGCCGCCGACCGCTGGCCCATGGGCGCGCCCGTTGCGGTGACGGAGACCGACATCCCCAGCCACGAGGAGCTCGTCGAGAACACCTTCGTGGCCTTCGCCGACATGGACTCCAGCCCCACGAAAGCCTGGATCGTCGAGCACCGCAACGACCCGAAATGGAAATGGGCCTACGATTACGCCTTTGGGAAACGGCCCGCCGAAGAGCTATACGATCTCCGCAATGATCCCGACCAGATCAAGAACCTCGCCGATGACGGCGCCCACGCCGAGACCAAGCGCGAATTATCGGGGCGCCTCATGAAGGTCTTGAACGCCAACGGCGACCCGCGCGTCACCGGAGATGGCAAGACGTTCGAGCGCCCGCCCTTCACCGACCCGGCCCCCGAACCGCCCAAGGGCGGGAAGAAGAAGAAAAAGTAGGGGCGGGGGCGAGAGTGTAGCCGAAGCCGTGAGGCTTTGGCGGCCAAACGCTCACGCGTTCGGCTACGGGATGTGATGCCCGATTTCGAGCCAGGCCCCTCACGCCGATTCCATCTTTTTTCCACGCCCGCTTCATCATGTCTTCACGCGGGTGGTGCAGGGTGTTGGCATGAACAAGACATGGTTGTGCGTGTGGTGGGCCGCGGGCATCGTTCCAGCTTTTGCGGCGGCGCCCGGGGGAAACTCGCCGGATGTCCATCCGGTGGTGGCGCTGACGGACTCGAGGGTCGTGATCCCCTATCCGGAACTGAAGGCGCTGCTGGAAAGTGCGCTGCGGGACACGGCTCAGAAGAAAGAGGTGCCTCCGGTCGAGGCGGCGCTGGTGTCGGCGCGCTTTGCCCTTCGTGCCGGGGGAGACGCCCCGGGGTTGGAGGCGCGCTTCGAGGCGGCGGCCTTCGGCGAGGGATGGCGACTCGTGCCACTGGTGGGCTGCGACGTGGCGCCCTCTGCGGTCGAGCCGCGGGATGCGGATGTCGTGGTGCGCGATGGGGTGTGCTGCGCGCTGATCCGCGGGCCATCCCGGGCCTCCGTCACCCTGCGCTTCGATCGGGTGGGCCCTCGGCGCGATGCGGGAACCCCCTTGTTCCGCCTCGAAACTCAGCCCGCCACCGCCTCGACGCTCGCGGTGGACGGTCTCGGCGAGGGAGAGCGCCTGCGGGTGGTGGGCCTGCCGCACCCCATCGATGGCGCGAGGGATGTCCCGCTGCCTTCGGCGGGGGCGACGCTGGAATTGTTCTTGGAGGAGGATAAGCCGCCGGTGCCATCGCGATGGGCGGCCAACGCCGTCGTGCTGGTCGAACGCGACGAGGCCTT
>JADLBR010000202.1 GCA_020847615.1 Verrucomicrobiia bacterium | reverse complement strand
CGTAGCCGATCCCGTCAGGGATTGGCCCGGGCGATCCGCCCCACCAAACGCTCACGCGTTCGGCCACGCGATCCGTAGCCGATCCCGCCAGGGATTGGCCCGGGCGATCCGCCCCACCAAACGCTCACGCGTTCGGCTGCGCGGATCGTAGCCGATCCCGCCAGGGATTGGCCCGGGCCATCCGCCGCACCAAACGCTCACGCGTTCGGCTACGCGGATCGTAGCCGATCCCGTCAGGGATTGGCCCGGGCGATCCGCCGCACCAAACGCCCACGCGTTCGGCCACGCGATCCGTAGCCGATCCCGTCAGGGATTGGCCCGGGCCATCCGCCCCACCAAACGCCCACGCGTTCGGCTACGCGGATCGTAGCCGATCCCGCCAGGGATTGGCCCAGGCGATCCGCCCCACCAAACGCTCACACGTTCGGCCACGCGGATCGTAGCCGATCCCGTCAGGGATTGGCCCGGGCGATCCGCCCCACCAAACGCCCACGCGCTCGGCTACCCGCCGCGCGGAGCAGTATTCGCGCTGGCACACCGGGACATCACGCGCCACTATTCTCAGATGACTCCGCGGGTGTGCATCGCCGTAGCCGCCCTTGCTACAGCCCAAGCTGCCGCCGCCGCCCCAACCTGGTGGCAACGGCTGACGGAGGCTCTGACCATACATCCAGCGAGCACCGAGGCCGTTGCCCCCATCGAAGTCTTAGATCCCAGCGGCAACGTCGCCCCGTGGCTCGCGGCCATGGGGATCCCTTGCCGTCCCTGGGACGGCCTCGAGCGCGCCGCACTGCTGGTCGTCGGCAAGGACGCCATCTCGGGCTCCGAACCCATTCCCGGCGACATCGAGAAATTCGTCGCCCTCGGGGGCAAGGCGCTCATCATGCCTCAGGACCCCGTCTGGCTCGCCGAGTTCGTCGGTCTGGAACCCTCGCCCCAGCCCTGCCTGCGCTCGGTGCCAGGCGATCCCGAGCAGGCCATCGCACGCGGGCTCGCTTCCGAGTCGCTCGGCAGTTGGCCCGCGCCCATCTCCCCAACACCGATCCGCCTGCCCCAGCGCGGCGGATGGCGCTCCTTGCTCGATGCCGTCGGCCAGGCCGGATACTCGCTCCTGATGGAGGCCGATCACGGCTGGGGTCGCATCACGGTCTGCGCCATCGATCTGGAGGCAGCCGCATCCCACGATCCGGCCAAATTGCTCGCGCGCCGCATCCTCTCGCACGCCGCCCGACCCTCCCGGGCTACCGCGCCCTCGTGGCGCGCGGACCGCGACGCCAACCGCAGGCTCTTCGATCCCGCGCCCCCCGATGCGGCGAACGAAAAGGGGTTCTACATCAGGGTCGGCGCGGCGCCGTAGCCGAAGCCGTGAGGCTTTGGCGGCCAAACGCCCACGCGTTCGGCGACGGGGATGCCCGATCTCGCGAAACGGAATCCGTCACCGACGTGGCTTCACCGGTTTTCGCGCTCGCGCCATCACCCACCACCCCAGCAGCCCGGCCCACACCGCGACGCCCAGCCACACCCCGCCAGACGGCGCGGCGTAGCTCATCTCGACGGTCGCATCACCCGCGGGCACCACGATGCCCCGCATGATGAAATCCGCCGGCACGATCTCCGCGGGCCTCCCATTGACCGTCGCGCGCCAGTTGGCATCGAACCGGTCGTTGATCATCAGTACGCCGCCCTCTTGCGTGCGGGTCGCCACCTCGATCCGCCGCTTCCCGTACGCCCTGACCACCGCGCTTGCCGGACCCGCGAACGCCCTGCCGCCGGCCAGCCCCACCCTCTCGGCAGCGGCCTTGTCCAACAGCACGGATGCCGAGGGATTCCAGTCGGGCGCGGCCAGCCTCGCCAACACGGCATCGGGCGTATCGAGCACCTCGGCTTTGCCGTAGACGGTGGCCTTCGGCAGGTATTCCTTCATCTCGATGACGGCGTGACTCGCCGGTTCGCCAGGCCCCACCGACCCCAGGCTCGCGCCAACCTCCGGCCCCCCGCGCGCGCGAAACCCGAAGGCCCGGGCCACGTTGCCGGAAAAACCGGGCACGCCCTGCTGCAGTTGCTGCACCAATTGCCCCGGCGCCAACACGAATCGCACGCCCGCGAGGTGCCACAGCCGCACCGGGTTGTTCCCCAGGGCCTTGAAGAACGCCTCGTAATCGTGCGGCATGCGCGATGCCGCCGGGATGTCGATCGTCGCGATGCCCTGATACGGCAGCAGCGTCGTGAGCAGGTCGTTGAGGACCGGATCCTGATTGAATACCTTGACGCGCGAGGGCGGTTGCCCCTCGGGCTTGAGGACCCGCACCAGCGCCGCGTTGTTCGCGATGTACTCGCGGAACCGAAACGGTTCCACGTAATGGCTCGTCACCCACAGCATCTGCAGCGCCGTCAGCCCGCACGCCGCCATGCATAACCGATCCAGCATGAGATCGCCGCCCCCCGACTCCTCATGCTTCTTCCCCATCATGTGCAGCGCGGCGGCCGCTGCCAGCGCAAGGGCCAGCGCGAATGCCAGGCTCGACTGCGCCACCGCCTGCATCGTCGCCAGCTCCGCATCCCCGTAGCCCTGCGACCTCAGGTCCCCTCCCTCCGCGCCCAGATCGCCCAGCAGCATGAATCCCGCCGCGATTCCCGCCGCCGCCAATACCAAGAAGTTCCTCACCCGTTTCCGCGGTCCGGCCAACGCCTCGCCGCCCGCCACCAGATGCCGCAACCAGTCCAATCCCATCGCCGCCAGCGTGATCATGCAGAAATTCCCGGGGCACCGAAACTTGATGGGATTCCGCCACGTGTCCATGTACGGCAGCTCGTAAAAAAATCGGTGGAATGGCGCGTGCCGCCCAAATCCCAAGAACAGGCAGACCACGGCGCCCGCCACCGCGAACATCCCGATCGCCCGCTGCTCCGCCGTCCACTTCGGCACCGCCGCCCCGAGCGCCCCCCATCGCACCGCGGCGAACCCACCCAGGATGCACAGCAGGAAAGCCACCGTCCCGAACGACTGGTTGTCCAACTGGAAATTCCGCATCCCCTGCTTGCTCTGCTCCCAGCCCACCGTCCGGCCCACCTCACCCCAGTACGGCCCCCTCGGATCGCCCGTCTTCCACCCGAAAAATCCCGGCACCAGATACACCATCGTCTCCCCGGGAGGGAAACTCCATTGCGTCGCCCACGCGTACCGCTCCTCCGGATTCTCCTGCCCCGGCGGGGTCGCCTGGACGACGTTCTGCCTCAGCACTCCCGACACCGTCGGCCAGCACATAACCGCCGAGACGAGCACCACGGACGCCAGCCGCAGCAGCACGCCCAGCGACTCCGCCCTCCGCCCCTCCGCAAATGCCAAACCGGCCAAGAGCAGCCCGAAGAAACCGACCATCAGGCTGAACAGCAGACCCGTGTCCTGGTGCAGCGTCAGCGTCATCCCCACGCACGCACCGGCCAGCACCGTCGGCAACCATCCCCCGCCCCGCGCCGCACGCAACAGGGCCCACGCCGCACAGGCCACGGCACTCCACTGGGCCGCCGGCGTGAAATGCCCCGAATACACGTTCGTCAGCAGCGCACCCTGCCAACCGTACGCCACCCCCCCAAATACCGCCACCCACCTCCCGAGCCCCACCTCCCTCAGGAAACCATACATCGCCAGGATCGCCAGCGCGCCATAGATCGGATAGGAGGCCGCAAAGAACAGCCACGCGGGAAGGTGCGCCACGACCGACGCCAAGTGCAACGGGATGGGATCGATGCCCCACCCCAGCCAGTTGTTGACGACGAACATGCCCATCGGCGGAAACAGGAATCGCCCGTCCGCGAAGTTGCCCAGATTCGCGTCCGTGGTTCTCGGGATCACCACCCCAAGATCAAACGCGCGAAACACCCCGAGCATCAACACGAGCGACAAGCCCGCCACCCACCAGATCGCCGGCACCCTGCGCAACATCCCGCGCAGGCTATCGGCGCCCTCGGCTTTGGAAAGGAAATCCGCCAGCCCCCGTCCGCGACCCCCCCCAGGGGTCCCACGAACATGCCACACCCTGTCGGGTTCCCGACGCCGCTGGCAGTCGCAGACATGAGCCCCCCCCCCACCACGAACGCCCCAGCAATCGACCCCGCAGGGGTCCCAGATATTAGCCGGGGGTCGAGGGAGCGCAGCGGCCAAGACCCCCGGAACTCGAACGTCAAAGGAAACGACCCTGAAGGGGTCGCAGAGCCACCGGACCACTCCGATTCCGCTATTGGACTGGGCCCAGAATCCGGTAAACCACGAATTCACACCGATGCACACCAACTTCCAGTCCCCCGGCATTCGTGTCCATTCGTGTCCATTCGTGGTTCGATCCCTTTGCGCCGCATGAAGGCCTCGATCATCATTCCCGCCCCGAGCATCAACGCCTACATCCGCGAGGCGCTGCCCCATTACGCCGCGCTCACCCACCGCGACTTCGAGATCCTCATCCTCCCCGATGCCCCCCCCGCCGAACCCATCCCGGGCGTGCGCCTCATCCCGACCGGCCCCGTCGGCCCCGCCAAGAAACGCGACATGGGTGCCGAATCCGCCTCGGGCCAGATCCTCGCGTTCATCGACGATGACGCCTACCCCGCACCCGAATGGCTCGCGCGCGCCCTTGCCCATTTCGGGGACCCCGCCATCGGCGCCGTCGGCGGCCCCGCCGTGACCCCCCGATCCGATGCTTTCTGGCAACGCGTCTCCGGCGCCACCTTCCTCTCGCGCCTCAGCGGCGGCTTCCCCGAGCGCTACTGGCCCGTCGGCCAACCCCGCGATATCGACGACTGGCCCACGGTCAACTTCCTCGTCCGCCGCGACCTCTTTCTGAAACTGGGCGGGTTCGAGACTCGCCACTGGCCCGGCGAGGACACCCTCCTCTGCCTCAAGATCATCGAATCCGGTTCCCGCATCGTCTACGAACCCCGCGCGCTCGTCTGGCACCACCGCCGCGCCGATCTCCGCAAACACCTCCTCCAGGTTGGCAACTACGGCCTCCACCGCGGCCACTTCGCCCGCGTCTATCCCCGCACCTCCCTGCGACCGCTCTATCTCCTGCCCTCCCTCTGGCTGCTGTTCATAGGCTTTAGCCCCCTCGCGTGGCCCATTTCCGCCCTCCGCATCCCCGTCGCCGCAGGTTTCGCCGCCTACGCCCTCGCGCTGGCGGCGGCCTCGTTTGACATATGGCGCCGCCAACGCCAGTTTTGGGTTGCCGTGGGGGCGATCCTGTTCATCGTCCCCACGCATCTGGTCTATGGGTTAGCCTTTTTGATCGGGGCATTAGCGAAAAGAATCGATACGCACAGGGACAACGAGGGATGAAGATCGCCATATCCTACCCGCCGCTGGAATCGCCCAAGGGCGTGCCGCTGCTCTCCCAGAACCGCCAGTTCCAGTGGTTCAACGCCCCCACCTACATCTACCCCGTCATCCCCGCGACCGCGGCCACCCTGCTCCAGCGCGAGGGCCACGCCGTGGTCTGGGACGACGCCGTCGCCGAGGGAAAGTCCTTCGCCGATTGGGAGAGATCCATCATCGACTCCGATGTCGAGATCGTGGCCATGGAGAGCAAGACGCCCGTGATCAAGAAACACTGGCGCATCATCCGGCACCTCAAGGAGCGCAAGCCCTCGCTGGTCACCGTCCTCATGGGCGACCACCCCACCGCCCTGCCCCACGAATCGATGGAGAATTGCCCCGCCGATTACCTCATCACGGGCGGCGACTACGACTTCTCCCTGCTGGCCCTCTGTAACCACCTCGCCGACCGGTCCAAACCCATGCCCAAGGGCGTCTTTTATCGCGACGGTTCCAGGATCGCCGACACCGGGGCGTTCGCTCAGACGGGTGACCTCGCCCAGTTGCCCTGGATCGACCGCGACCTGACAAAGTGGCAGCTCTACGCCTACAAGAACGGCAATTACAAGTACACGCCAGGCACCTACACGATGGCGGGCCGCGACTGCTGGTGGCGCAAGGACGGCGGCTGCACCTTCTGCTCCTGGACCGTCATCTACCCCCAGTTCCAGAAGCGCACGCCCGATGACCTCCTCAACGAGGTCCAGATGCTCGTGGAGAAATACGGCATCCGCGAGATTTTCGACGACACCGGCACCTTCCCCTGCGGCGCCTTCCTCCAGGAATTCTGCGAGGGCATGATCGCCCGCGGCCTCAACAGGCGCGTCACCATCGGCTGCAACATGAAGCCCGGCATCCTGAAGCCCAAGGACTACGCCCTCATGGGCCGCGCCAACTTCCGCTTCATCCTCTTCGGCGTCGAGTCCGGCGTCGACGAGACGCTCCTGCGCCTCAACAAGGGCAACACCGTCCAGGACATCCGCGACGCCATGAAATGGGCCAAGGAGGGCGGCCTCGAGCCCCACGTCACCTGCATGGTCGGCTATCCCTGGGAGTCCCTCGCCGACGCCAAGAAGACCATCGCGCTCACGAAGGACCTCTTCCAACGGGGCTACATCGACACGCTACAGGCCACCATCTGCATCCCCTACGCCGGCACCCGCCTGTGGAAGGAGTGCCTCGAGAACGACTGGCTCCTCACCAGGGACTACGACGACTTCGACATGCGCAAGCAGGTCATGAAGAGCGAGTGCACCACCGAGCACGTCCGCCAGTTCGCCCGCGAGCTGTACTGGTCCTTCCTCTCCCTCCCCTTCATCTTCAATAAATTGAAAAAGATCCGCACCCTCGACGACGTCACCTACCTCTTCCGCGCCGCCATCCAGCTCATCGGCCACGTCCTCGACTTCCGAAAATCGCAAGCGTAGGGGCGATTTCTCCCGCGG
>JADLBR010000201.1 GCA_020847615.1 Verrucomicrobiia bacterium | reverse complement strand
CGAGCGGCGGATCTCGTCCTGAAGGCCAAGGACCATCGTTTCGGCGTCGGCGATGCGCAGCGGTTTCATGGGAAAACCTGCCACAACCGCCGAGGATGCGCAATTATTTATGACGCTCAGTATAGATTCCATCCGGCGGCCGCCGGACCACCGGCTTGGGAAAATGTAGCCGAGGCCGTGAGGCCTTGGCGGCCAAACGCTTACGCGTTCGGCTACGGGATGCGATGCGGCAATTTTCGAGTCAGCCTGCATATTTCGCGCATGCGCGTGAAATATGCAGGCTAGACATCGCCATTTTGTGCTTCCCCATGCGCGGCGCGGTGCCCAAAATGAAAAGGTAGTTTTTCTGAGCCGGGAGGTCTTCTTATGGATGCGAGCAGCCCCATCAGCGCCCTGATCCAGCACAAGGGTTCCACCGTCTGGAGCGTCCCGCCGGACATGTCCGTGCTGGATGCCATCCGGGAGATGTCCGACCACAATGTCGGCGCCCTGCCCGTCCTGGAGGGCGGGAGGCTGATCGGCATGATCTCGGAGCGGGATTACACGCGCAAGGTCATCCTCCGCGGCAAGGCGTCGCGCAACACGCCGGTGCGCGAGATCATGAGCAGCCCCCCGATCACGGTCACGCCAGCGCACACCGTGGAGCAGTGCATGCGCGTCATGACCGAGAGCCGCACGCGGCACCTGCCCATCCTCGACGGCGAGCGACTCGCGGGCATCGTCTCCATAGGCGATCTGGTCAACTGGACCCTGGCCGCGCAGGCCGAGCAGATCCGCCAGTTGAAAGATTACATCGCCGGCGGCTACCCGTCGTGAGCCGGTGAGGGCGGGCCCGGATCAGGGGGCAGATCGTGGCGCCCGTCCCAACGCTTCGGTCGCACGCTATTAGGGATAGGAAGACCAGTTCAACCACGGAGGCTTGATCCATGAGACACATCCTTGCCCTTGGGACCCTGTTTGCGGCGCTGTCCGCCGCCCCGGCCGCCGCGCCGAACATCATATTCATCCTCGCCGACGACCTGGGGTGGACCGACCTCGGATGTCAGGGGAGCGCGTACTACGAGACCCCGCGCATCGACCGGATGGCCGCGGAGGGCCTCCGGTTCACGGCGGGCTATACGGGCGGCCCCAATTGCCAGCCCACGCGGTCCTGCCTCATGAGCGGCCAGTACAACCCGCGCACCGGCGTCTACACCGTCGGCGGCACCGGTCGCTTCGATACCTCGATGCGCCCGCTCGTCCCCGTCCCCAATATCGTGGATCTCGCGCTGGAGAAGGTGACCGTCGCCGAGGCCCTCAAGGCGGCGGGCTATGCCACCGGCATGTTCGGCAAGTGGCATCTCGGGGACCCCGAGCAATTCGGCCCGGCCAAGCAGGGTTTCGACGAGGCGATCGTCTCGATGGGGAAACACTTCAAGTTCAATACCTATCCGAAGATGGAGGTCGCGCCCGACGTGTACCTCGCCGACTTCCTGACCGACCACGTGGTCAAGTTCATCGAATCGCACAAGGGCGGCCCCTTTTTCCTGTATCTCCCTCACTTCGGGGTCCACTCGCCCCACGACTCGAAGCCGGACAAGGAGGCGCACTTCAAGGACAAGCCCGCCGCCGGGGGCCACAACAGCCCGGCCTACGCCGGCATGATCGCGAGCGTGGACGAGAGCGTGGGCCGCGTCTTGGACAAGCTGGATGCGCTCGGCATCGCGGAGAACACGCTCGTCATCTTCTCCAGCGACAATGGCGGGGTGGGCGGCTACGAGGAGATCTTCAAGGACGCGCCCGAGGGCGGCGGCGGCAAGGGCCGAGGCAAGGGCAAGCGCGGCAAGGGGGGAGGCGATGCCGATGAGGGGGGCGGCCACGGCATCACGGCCAATGTGCCCCTTCGCGGCGGCAAGGGCATGCTCTACGAGGGCGGCATCCGCGTTCCCTACATCTTTCGCTGGAAGGGCGTGATCCCCCCTGGCGGCACCTGCGGCCAGCCCATCCATAGCGTCGACCTCTACCCGACGCTGGTGGATTTGGCCGGGGCGGCTCCTCCCAAGGACTATCCCCTCGATGGCGTCAGCTACGCCGCCTGCCTCAAGAGCGGCGGTTCCGCGAAGATCTCCCGCGAGGCGCTGTTCTGGCACTTCCCCGGCTACCTCGGCTCCGGCAAGAACATCTGGCGCACCACCCCCGTCGGCGTCATCCGCCGCGGGGACCACAAGCTCATCGAGTTCTTCGAGGACCGCCACCTGGAATTGTACAACCTCGCCGACGATCTCGGCGAGACGACCAACCTCGCCAAGGACAGGCCCGACCTCGCCAAGGAACTCCATGACCAGCTCGTCGCATGGCGCGAGCGCCTGCACGCCCCCATGCCGCGGCCCCGTGGGGGGGACCAGGCGCCCTAGCGGCCTGTCGGGTTTGGCGAAGTCCGACAGGCGTTGGGTCCGAGAACTCGGGATGCCTCTTTTCGGCAACAACTCAGGCGCTCTACCTCCGACTCAGAGATGAACCGAACGGATTTGAAGCACACCCTCGCCCTTCTCGCCGCCCTGTCCCTGGCGCCGATAGATCCGGCGCGGGCCGCCGATACGTCCGATGCTGCGCCTGGCGCACCGCAGGGTGGGGGTCTTCCCGTCGGCAAGAATGCCACGCACGACGGACGGCCGGGTCAGCTGATGCAGGATCCGGGTTTTGAGGCGTGTCCTCCGGGGACATTGGCGAGCACGGGCGCGAGTGCCGCGTGGGAAGTCCAGCGCACCGGCCGAGAGGCGATTCGCGACCGGCTCGTCGTCGCCTGCGCCGAGGACGAAGCGAGGGCGAGATCGGGCAGAAGGTGTCTTGCGCTTTCGATTCCCAAAGAGACGGTGGGTTTCGAGTTCGTCACCGTGGGCCAGCGCCTGCAGCTCGCCGCGGGCAAGGAATACGTGGCCTCCGTCTGGGTGCGGTGGGTCGGGGGCCCGGACGAGCCGCCGGCGGGCGCGAGCGCGACCCCGGCCCATCGCTCGGCGATCGTCTCGTTCTGGGCGCGCCATCGGGATAACAGGGGCGCATTTGCCGGCCGCGACGAGTGGCTGTTCGACAGTCGCTGGCACAAGCTGGCGTTCAGGTTTTGCGAGACCGACCCCGGCCAACGCACGTTCGTTTACGTCTCCCTGTTGCCGAACCAGAAACCGGCCGAGACCACCGTGCTGGTGGATGATTTTGAGTTGGTCGCCGCGGATGCGCCGGCGGAGACCGAATCGCGCTCGGGCAACATCGTCGGGGACCCCGGTTTTGGGGCCCAGCATGCTGGCGGGATCGCTTCGCCTTGGCGGTTTGCCGGCAGGGGCGGGACGAACGTCGCGGCCAACGTCGCCAGGGCCGATGGGAATCCGCGCGTCACGCTGGAACTGGCCCAAGGGACTTCGAACTTCGAGTCGGGCCAGCTGTGGCAACACCTCGAGCTGCGACGGGGCGTGCGCTACGAGATCGGTTGCCGCATGCGCTGGGACAACTTCGCCCCTGATATCCCGGCCCCCATCGTCAACTACGGCATCTTCCACGAGGCCACGCGCACCTGGTATGGTCCCGTGGATCAAGTTTTGGAAAGGGCCGCCGGATGGCACACGTATCGCTTCGCGCACATCCCGCCGGTCTCCGGCCGATGGAAGCTCTATGTGCAGCTCAACGGCTGGGGCAACTTCGGCCGTGCCGTTTCCGTTTCATTCGATGACCTCACGTGCACGCCCGCCCGGTAGCCCCCGCCGCCGTGGCGCGCGATGGCGGCATGCTGCCCGTCTCGACATCCCCCCGCCCCCGTGGCAGTATTAAATTCACTATCAATGCCGGCTTAGCTCAGTGGTAGAGCAGCGGTTTTGTAAACCGCTGGTCATCGGTTCGAATCCGATAGCCGGCTCCCTTCTGTGTCACGCCAATCGCCCGAGGCCATCGGCCAAATTCTTGTCGTTCGGCGATCTGGCGGTCTCCGGATGGGATCTGCGTCGAAATTTTCCGGGGGCCGTAGCCGGGCCGGTGACGGCTTGGCCGGGCGGCCAAACGCCCGCGCGTTCGGAGGCCCCCTTGCCATTCGGCATTTTCCCGCCCGCGACGCCTGGCCGGGGATTTGAGGGCCTTTGAAACGTGAGCGTTGAGCGATGGTGCCGGCCGCTGGTCGGGTCCGGGCGATGTTTCGAATCACCTTGACCATTGGACCGATGCCGCCTTGAAGGATGGAGGCTCGCATGTCTAGGAAGGCCCTTATCGGACAGCCACGCGGAGGTATCGCGGTGACCCCTTGGCCTGCCGACATTGGCGGGGCCGATGAGACCAACCCTTAACTGAGAAATCCCATGCCCAAGATCCCGGATATCAACAAGGTGATGATCATCGGCTCTGGGCCGATCGTGATCGGCCAGGCCTGCGAGTTTGATTATTCCGGGACGCAGGCGTGCAAGGCGCTACGGGCGCTGGGCTACCGCATCGTATTGGCCAATTCGAATCCGGCGACGATCATGACGGACCCTGGGATGGCGGACGTGACGTACATCGAGCCACTCACGGCCGAGTCGATGGAGAAGATCATCGCTCGGGAGCGCCCCGACGCGATCCTGCCCAACCTCGGCGGCCAGTCGGGCCTGAACCTGACCTCGGAACTGGCGAAGAAGGGGATCCTCGAGAAGTACGGCGTCCGGGTGATCGGCGTGAAGGTGGACGCGATCGAGCGCGGCGAGGACCGCATCGAATTCAAGAATACGATGAATCGGCTGGGCATCGACATGCCGCGCAGCGAGGCGGTGTACAGCGTGGAGGACGCCGAGCGCGTGGCCTCGGGGCTCGGCTATCCGGTGGTCGTTCGCCCCGCCTACACCCTCGGCGGCACCGGCGGCGGGCTCGTGTACAACGTGGAGGAGTTGCGCGTCGTCGCGTCGCGCGGGATCGCGGCCAGCCTCGTGGGCCAGATCCTCATCGAGGAGTCCGTGCTCGGCTGGGAGGAATTGGAGCTCGAGGTGGTGCGCGATGCCGAGGGGCGGAAGATCACGGTGTGCTTCATCGAGAACATCGACGCCATGGGCGTGCACACGGGAGATTCGTTCTGCTCGGCCCCGATGCTGACCATCGCCCCGGAATTGCAGCGGCGGCTGCAGAAATACTCCTACGACATCGTGGACGCCATCGAGGTCGTCGGCGGCACCAACATCCAGTTTGCGCACGACCCCAGGACGGGCCGCGTGGTCGTGATCGAGATCAACCCGCGGACCTCGCGCTCCTCGGCGCTGGCGTCCAAGGCGACGGGGTTCCCGATCGCGCTGGTCTCCTCGAAGCTCGCGGGGGGCATGAGCTTGCCGGAGATCCCTTACTGGCGCGACGGCACCCTGGACAAGTACACCCCGTCGGGGGACTACGTGGTGATCAAGTTCGCGCGATGGGCATTCGAGAAGTTCAAGGGCATCCAGGACAAGCTGGGCACCCAGATGCGCGCCGTCGGCGAGGTCATGAGCATTGGGAAGAACTACAAGGAGGCTTTCCAGAAAGCGATCCGCTCGCTGGAGAACGGGCGCCACGGGTTGGGCTTTGCGAAAGACTTCAACGCGCTTCCCCTCGAGGAGCTGATGCGGCGGCTGAACGAGGCGTCGAGCGAGCGCCAGTTCCTGATGTACGAGGCCCTGCGGAAGGGGGCCACGGTTGCCGAGCTGTACGCGAAGACGCACATCAAGCCCTGGTTCATCGAGCAGATGAAAGAGCTCGTGCAACTGGAGGAGCGCATCTTGGCCCACAGGGGCCGGGAGTTGCCCGACGGCCTGCTGGCGGAGGCCAAGAGGGACGGGTTCTCGGACCGATATCTCGCCAAGATCCTGGGCGTGCCCGAGAGATCGATCCGGGAGCAGCGCGGGCGCCTCGGCCTAGTCGAGGGATGGCATCCGGTGCCCGTCAGCGGTGTCGAGAATTCGGCGTATTATTATTCCACCTACAACGCGCCCGACGCTACCGCGGCGACGGAAAACCCGCGCAAGGTCATGATCCTGGGCGGCGGCCCCAACCGCATCGGCCAGGGCATCGAGTTCGATTATTGCTGCGTGCACGCCGCCTTCGCCCTGCGCGACATGGGCTACGAGAGCGTCATGGTCAACTGCAACCCCGAGACCGTCTCCACCGACTACGACACCTCGAACAGGCTGTACTTCGAGCCGCTCACCGTCGAGGACGTCCTCCAGATCTACGCCAAGGAGCGGCCGATGGGCGTCATCTGCCAGTTTGGCGGCCAGACGCCGCTCAACATCGCGCGCGAGCTGGAGGAGGCGGGCGTGAAGATCCTGGGCACGACCACCGAGACCATCGACGTCGCCGAGGACCGCGACCGTTTCCGCCAGCTCATGGACCAGCTCGGCATCCCGATGGCCGAGAGCGGGATGGCGACCGACATCGGCGGGGCCCTGGCCGTCGCCGCGCGCCTCGGGTACCCGCTCATGGTGCGGCCCTCCTACGTCCTGGGCGGCCGCGGCATGGAGATCGTCCACGACGAGGCCATGCTGCGGGATTACGTGGCCGCCGCGGTCGGCGTGACGCCCGACCGTCCGATCCTGATCGACAGGTATCTGGAGAACGCGGTCGAGGCGGAGGCCGACGCGATCTGCGATGGGGCCGAGGCCTTCGTGCCGGCGGTCATGGAGCACATCGAGCAGGCCGGCATCCACTCGGGTGACTCGGCATGCGTGATCCCGCCCGTCTCGCTTCCGAAGAAGCACGTGGACACCATCCGCGACTACACGCGGCGCATCGCCAAGGCCATGAGGGTCGTCGGCCTCATGAACATCCAGTACGCCATCTGCCGCGACCGGGTGTATGTGCTCGAGGCCAACCCGCGCGCCTCGCGCACCGTGCCCATCGTCTCAAAAGTCTGCGGCCTTTCGATGGCCCGCGTGGCGACCGAGATCATGTTGGGAAAGAAACTCGCGGATTTTGACCTCCGCGATCGCAAGGTGCCGTATTTTGGAGTGAAGGAGTCGGTGTTCCCGTTCAATATGTTCCCCGAGGTCGATCCCGTGCTCGGGCCCGAGATGCGGTCGACCGGCGAGGTCCTGGGCATCGCGGACTCATATGGCCTGGCCTTCTTCAAGGCGCAGGATGCCGCGAAGTCCCGCCTCCCGCTCGAAGGGGCGGTCCTGCTGACCGTCTGCGAGCGCGACCGCGGCGAGGGCCTCGCCCGGGCCGCCGCGCGCTTCGCCCAGATGGGCTTCCGCCTCTTGGCCACCGTGGGCACCCGGGCCTTCCTGGCCGATCACGGTGTCACCGCCGAGCCCATCCCCAAACTGCACGAGGCCAGGCCCAACATCGCCGACGCCATCGCCAATGGCGACATCCAGCTCGTGGTCAACACCCCCGCGGGCAAGACGAGCGCCATGGATGACTCCTACATCCGCAAGGCCGCCGTGAAGTACAAGGTCCCCTACATCACGACCGTCGCCGCCGCCGTCGCGGCGGCAGAGGGCATCGCCGCGCGACTGGGTGGCGACGCCGGGGTCAAGCCCCTGCAGGAGTATCACGCGGAGATCCCACGGTAGAGGTTGACTCGAAAAGATCGTCGGCTCGCACGTGGCGTCCTCACACACCGCTTTGCGCCGAAGCGGGTGAGAAATTTTGATGCTCCGGCGGTCCGGCGGCTGCCGGATGGGATCAGGCTCGAAAATTGCCGCAGCGCATCCGGTAACGAACGCGCCAGCGTTTGGCAAAGACGGCCGGCTTCGGCTGCATTTTCGTCGGCCGATGGCGTGTCATGGACGGGGCGCGCGACGGGGCCTCTCCCGCAGAAACGCGGTGGAGGGATAGTAAAAAGCTAATTAACGTTGTATAAAACGCTTGCCTGGGCACGGGCGCCGTGCGAACTTTCCAGCCTTAGGCCTATGAATAGATCCTTGGCCCTTGTGCTGCTGGTCGTTCCTGCGATGGCATTCGGGGCGGGTGGGGAGCGTCCGATCGACGGCGACACGGCGGCGGGATGGAAGGCCGAGCCCGGCTGGTCGCCGGGCAAGGCGGCTGCGCGGCATGGTGTGGCGAACCGGGAGGGGTGGCTGGAGTTCACCGCTTCGGGCGGGATCATGACGTGGACGTTTGAGCCATCGGCGGAGCACGTGGGCGGTGGCAAGAGGTATCTGCTATTCAAATATAGCGGGGAGGGGATCGCGCCGACGGGGGAGTATCTGCTGCTGGCGGAGGACGGATCGCCGGGCTGGCGCCACTATTTGACGCAGAGGCACCTGAGGCCCGATGGCGAGGAGCATGTCATCGCGATCGACCTGCTGGGGCTCTTGCCCCCCGACAACATCAGTCGGCTCGCGCTCCGGATCGGGCCCGCGCCCGAAGTGGGCGGGCGGCTGTCGGTCAGAATGTCCATGGCGGACGAGATTCCAAATGGTGCGGACGTTGTCGGATCGGCGCCGCCCGAGAGGAAGGCGGTGCGCGTGGAGGCAGAGTCGCTGGACTGGAAGGAGAGTCCCTCGTGGGTGCCGAGGAACGCCGCGAAGTCATTCGTCGCCGAACGATCGGCGGGCGGGGTCGTCTTTCGCGCGTCGGGCGAGGGTCTCTCGATGCGATGGCCCGCGGCCAAGGTGGCGGCGGCCGATGTCGCGCGCATGCCGTTTTTCGCGGTGCGGTACCGGGCGAAGGGCGACTTCGCCGCGGGGGGCTATGTGTTGCAGGGCTATGTGGCCGATGGCAAGGGCAAGCGGAAGAGCGCCCACCTCATGAGCCCGCGCGATATCGATGCCGATGGCCGCTGGCACGTGTATCGCGGCGTGCTGGAGGATCGGGGGTCCCTGGAGAGCCTGGCGGCGGGCGTCGATTGCGGCGCGGCCGCGGCCGAGATCGAGGTCGACTGGATCGGATTTCAGTCGGAGCCATTCCGTTTGCCGGTGGCCGAGCTGCTTGATTATGTGGTGCGTCCCGAGGGCGGGGACGATGGGGGACTTGTCCCGTTGCCGCCGCCCGCGCGGGGCGCCGACGGGTTGGGTCCCGTGGCGCTCGCGCGCTTTGGCATCGGCGACTGGTTTCCGTCGCGGCACATCGCGGTCGATGGCATCCCGTTCGATGTGCCGCCGCGCCTAGACGGGGTCGCAGCGACGGGGATCGTCGAGGAAGACAGCGTCGGGCTGGAGGTGCCCGGCGGGACCGGCGCGCGCGAGGTGCTCCTGCTCTTGGCCGCGACATTTCCCCAGCGCGAGGAGTTCGCGCACTGGAGGACCCAGTCGCCGCTGAGGCTCTTGTCCGAGCCAGAGCGGATGGTGATCGAGCTGGATTACGGCGATGGCCAGCCCGAGCAACTGCTTCCGATCCATGCGGCCAAGCGCGTCTTTGGCATCGGCCATGGCCTCGCCGTCTACGGGGTGCCGCTGGCCGATGGGCGCGTTCCCCGTCGGCTGATCCTCCGCGATCGGATGCGCAACGCCGGGTTTGCGATCGTCGGTGCCACATTGAATCGCGGGGAGCGGCGCGTCGCCGACCCCGATGTTCCTCCGCTGGCGTATCCCGTGGGGCGAAAGGCGCCAATCGCCGACGCGGCATTTCGATTTCAGTGCGAGAGGGGCCTCGCCTGGGGCGACATCGAATCGCCGCTCTTTGGCGGCGGGATCGCGCTTCGCGGCGAACCGGTCTTCTCGATGCGCGTTGGCGGACGGGACATCCCATCGACATCGTGGACCATCGAGAAGACGTCGCGCGGGGGCGACGGCGGCTTCACCGCGGCATGCGCGTGGGAAGAGGGAGGCGTCTCGCTGCGGGCGGATTTCGAGGCCAAGGCGATCGATTCGCGGTCGCGCCTGCTCACGCTGGCGGTCAGGAACGTTGGGGCCGAGCCCGTGACGGGCACGCTCTTCTTCCCGACGCTTTCCGGCCTCGCGCTGGGTTCCGCAGGGGAGACGTGGTATCTGAGCGGGCGGACGGGGTGCGTGATCAACCGCTTGCCCTGCGCGTGGCGTGACGAGATCGGCGAGCCCCATGCCCTTCAGCTCGATGGGTTCTTCAATCCCGCGATGGGCGCGGGCATCGCCCTGATGCCGCGCGATCCCGAAGGGGTCTTCAGGTGGTATCGCCTCGGCAAGGACGCGCGGGGCGGGAGCTATGGCCTCGAGTTCCTCCCGCAGACCGTATGCCGCGGCGGGGCGTGGGAGTGCGTGCCCGTCGCGATCGCCGCCGTGCCGGGCGGCTGGAGGGAACAGGTCGCCCTGTATAAAGAATCGCTCCGCTCCTGGTATCGGCCCGCCGCGCCGCGCAAGCCATGGTTCGCGCGCGTCTTCGGGTTTCCGAGTTACTCGCCCACCGAACCGTTCACCCGGACGCTGGACGAGCGGGTGGACCTTGTGGGGCAGGTGAGGAAGATCGAGGGTGCCCTCGGGACGAGAGATTACCTCCACCTCTTCGGCTGGGCGATCACGGAGGAGCACGGGCACTGGGGCGCGTATGACGAGTACCGGCAACT
>JADLBR010000200.1 GCA_020847615.1 Verrucomicrobiia bacterium | reverse complement strand
GGGGACGAGATCGAGCTGGTTATGCGGATGCCGCCTGAAGGCGTCACTGCGAGCCCAAAGACGCGGGAACGTTTGTAGTGCTGCCTGCAGGCAGCCCCGGTCCACCCGAAGTGCTCCTGGCAGAGCTGACTCGAGACTAGCCGCAGCGCATCCCGTAGCCGAACGCGCGAGCGTTTGGCGGCCAAAGCCTCACGGCTTCGGCTACATTTTCGCCCCCCGGCGGTGCCCCGCCCCTACTCCTCCTTCAGCCTGTCGAAGATCACCCCGAAGGTCTCGCCGCTGGCCGCCTGATGGTATGATCCCTGCAGCGTGTCGCTCTCCTTGTCGTACTTCAACTTGTAGTTGCTGCCGGGGTAACCCTGGTCGGCAAGGAGGACGAACGCCCTCAAAGACCCCTCCCTCGCCTCCGCCTCCGCCTTGCCCACGTGGATGGGCCGCGGATTGAAATAGCCCGCGTCCATCTTCCCGTCGGCGGCGATCGACTTGATCTCGATCATGTAATCGCCGTCCTGCCGCACCCACTTGCCTTTCAGCGGCCCAAAATCCGCCGCCTCGGCCACCACCGCAGCCGCCGCCTCCGCCTTCGCGCCGGGCGCGGGCGTCGCGGGCTTGCCACAGCCCCAGAGGGAGAACGCCAGCGCCACCGCGCAGCCATACGCCGCGGCACGAGAAAAAAAATGTCCTGGATCGCGCATGGCCGACTATGTTGCCCCCGCACCGCGGCCCGCAAGCTAAAAGCCCTCAGAACGGCCAGAACTTCGGGATGAAGATCGTCGCGAGCACGCAGAAAAGGATGTTCAAGGGGATCCCCACCCGCAAGAAGTCCGCGAAGCGGTAGCCGCCCGCATTGTATACCATCGTGTTCGTCTGGTAGCCCACGGGCGTGGCGAAGCTGGTCGAGGCAGCGAACGTCACCGCCACCAAGAAGGGCCTGGGTTCCAGCCCGAGACCCGCCGCGGCCGATATCGCCACCGGCGCCAATATCGCCGCCGCCGCATTGTTGCTCATGACCTCGGTGAGAACCGCGGTCAATAGGTACAGACCGCACAGCACCGCCTCGGGCGGGGCCCCGCGCGCAAAGCCCAGCACGCCGTCGACCAGCATCCGCGCCGCACCCGTCTTCTCGATCGCCAGCCCGAGCGGAAAGACGCCCGCCAGCAAAAGGATCACCCTCCAGTCGATGGCCCGATAGGCGTCCTCCGTCCTGATGCACCGAGAAAGCGCCATCGCCGCGCATCCCAACAGCGCTGCCGTCGCCACCGGCAGCAGATCCAGGGCCACCAGAAGCATCACCGCACCAACGATGCCCAGCGCCAGCGGCGCCCGGCGCCGGTCCACCGCCACGTCCCGCCGCGGTTCCAAAACAATGAAATCCTCGTCCTCCCGCACCCGCGCGATGGCGTCCTTGGGCCCCAGCAGCAATAGCGCGTCCCCCACCCGCAACCGGACCGACGCAAGCTGCTTCCGCAGGGCGTGGCCGCGCCGGTGCAGGGCGAGCACGATCGCCTTGTGCCTCCAGTAGAAATCCGCGCCCCGCAAGGTCCTGCCCACCAACCCCGAACTCGGCGCCACCACCGCCTCCACCAGCTCCATCTCGCCGCCGCTCAGGCTCGCGTCCTCCAGCTGGAACTGGGGCTCGATCTCGAGGCCGGTCGCATCCTTGAGCTTGAAAAGCTCTTTCACCTCGCCGCGCACCAGCAGCACATCTCCCTCCCGCATCGCCTCCGAACGCGGCGACCAGATCGCGCGCTCATCCCGCAATATCTCGAGGACCGTGATGTCGTGCGCCTCCCCCAGCTTGGACTGGGCCACCGTCTTGCCCACCAGCGGCGAACCCGACATCACCCGCAGCTCCGTGATGTATTCGCCCAGATCGTAGGCCTCGGTAAGCTGCGACGGCCTCCGGTCCGGCAACATCCGTCTCCCCACCAGAAGAAAGTAGAGCATCCCGGCAACGACCATGATCGCTCCGAGTCCCGCGAATTCGAAAAGCGCAAAACCCCGGAGCCCCGCCGCCTCCGCAAAGGCGTTGACCACCAGATTCGTCGAGGTCCCGACCAGCGTGCACACACCCCCGAACTGTGACGCGAACGACAGCGGTATGAGCAGCTTCGAGGGGGCCACCTTGCGCGACTTCGCCGCCGTCACCACCAGCGGGAGCATCACGGCCACCACCGCTGTATTATTGATGAAGGGGGAGAGCACCGCGGCCACGCCCATGACAAGGGCCATCTGCCAGGCCTCGCCCCGCCCATGGCGGATCAGGGCGCGGCCCACGGCCGCCAGCGCGCCCGTCTGGCCCAGCCCGGCGCTCAACACGAACATCGCCGCGACGGTCACGGTCGCGGGATTGCCAAAACCGACCAGACCTTCCCGGGGCGTCAAAATCCCGCACAGCAACAGCGCCCCCAACACAAGCAGCGCCACGACATCCACGGGCACCCGCTCCGTCGCAAAAAGCACCGCCGCCACCAACACGGTCAGCAGGATCGCCGCTATCTCCATCCCGTCTCCCCGCGGTCAGTCCCCCACGGGCGGGTGCGCGGCCCGCGCGCCAACAGGAAAATCTCGTCGGTCAGTTCCCGCGTCCGCACCTCGAGAGAAACCCCGTCCGTCCCGGCGACCCGCGCCGCAACAAACACCACCCGATTCGGCAAATCCTCGCCGGAGCCCGCCATACCTGGAAGAAGCATAGCGCCTTTCTCCCCGCCGGCCACGGTGGCACAAAATGTGGTGCCAGGGGGGAGAGTTGAACTCCCGACCAAGGGCTTATGAGTCCCCTGCTCTACCACTGAGCTACCCTGGCAAAAGAGAATCTCAACTTTATGACAAACCCGTCCCACGCGCAAATCAAAACAACCCGTCAAAATCGGTCCTGGTCGTGCCACGCGCGCCAGGCCCACCCCAAAGGACCCCGCGCCCACCACGGTCGCCGCCCGACCACCGCGTCCCTTCTCGGGGGCGGGAGATCAGCGCCCACCTCCCGGGTCGCGGCCGCGGGAGGTGCGGGTATCGCGGGCGATGGCGGCGCGGCGGTGTCGGGCCGTAACCTCGGCAGCGCGAAACGCTCGCCGCTGGCGGGGTCAAAAGAGCCCCAGGCCATCTGGATGACCCGCCAGTGGTCGCGGCGCGCGGGCACCGTGACGATCTCGAAACCGGGCAACAGCAGTCCCGTCAGCGCCCCGCCCTCGCAACACTTGGTGTCGATGGCGTAGATGCGCCCGGGCACGATCATGGGCTTGCCGTCGTCGCTGTAGGCCCTGTGCCCCACCACGATCGGCTTGGGGTAATCGTAGTGCTCGTGCCAGGGCCAGAGACCCCGTTCGACAAGACGCTCACGCCCGCGTTCCCGGCCCATGAGCACGTGCGGTTTCTGGCGTTCCAGCGCAAGCCCCCCCTCGAAATACCCGTGCACCACGAGGGCCTCCGGCAGCTCCTCGTACAGCGGAAACTCCCGCGCCGACGCCACGAACCGCCCATATCCCTCACGCGTGAACTGCGCCCTGGTGATCCGCTCGGGCGGGGCCGCGCCCGCGCCATCGCCGGGCAGATCCAGGTGTCGCGCCTCGTGGTTGCCCTTCAAGACCAACGTGTTGGGCCGTCGGCTCAGGAAATCGAAGACCTCCTCGGGAGCCGGCCCCTTGTTGACGATATCCCCGAGCGAGATCAGGCGGTCGCCCGCGCGCAGGCCAGCGGCCTCGACGAGGTCCAAGAGCTCGTCGATACACCCATGGATATCTCCCACGATCAGCGTCTTCAAAACGGCCTCCCCTCTTCTGCCGCCAATGCCCCCGCCGCGCAAGCGCGGGCACCGACCCCAGACTCCCGCCTTGAAGTCGGGCCCCCGCCCGTGACAGAATGATCGGAGGGATCCATCATGATGAAAGTCGCCGTACCCCGATGCCTCGCCATGGCGTGCGCCCTCGCCGCCTCGGCCACCGCCGCCCGCGCCCAGGGCCTCGACTTCCGCGGCGCGCCAGACGACGCGGCGCGCCAGAAGTACATCGGCGCCGGGTGGAAGGCCGGCCGCGATCAGCTGCGCGCGGCCCTCGTCGGATCCTACACGGCCCAGGCCGTCTCGGGCGCCGGCTTCGCGGACTGGCTCGCCCTCCACGACTGGCTCGAAGTTCTCGGCCGCGAGGGCACCGAAGACCTCGCCCGCCTCGTTCGCCTGCATCTCTGGATCGCCCAGGGCGACGGGCGCCCCACCATCATGTCGCCGGGGGTCAATGGCCCGCCCAAAGACGGCGCAGAAAATGTCCCCCTCGACACCGCGCTCGGCGTCGTCGCCGGCGACCGCTTCCAATCCGAGCTGATGGACCGATTCGTCCCAAAAGGCGCCAAGATCCCAGCGGGTCCCATCGGCGACGCCCTTGGCACCGAGGCGGTGGCCGCGCTGACCTCCGACGCCCCCCTCGGCCGCGAGCTTTTCCAGAACGTCGCCGAAGGCGACCTCATGTCCGTCGCCCTTCCCCTGCTCCTCGAACTCCGCAAGGCGGCCGGCGAGCGCTGGACCGCCTACACCCGCCTCGCGGTCGCCATGGCGCTGGTCTACGACCGCCCTCCCCCAGAATTCTGGCCGCACCACCAGGTCGGCCAGGACAAGGTCCTGCGCCAGAAATCCACCCCCGTCGAACGATTCAACTTCTGGGTCCAGAACAACGAGGATCGGAAACTCATCCTCGATCTCAAGAAACTGACCGTCGAGCAGGCCAAGTTTGTCGTCGACGCCTTCGTGCCCGAGGATGAATTGCTCTGGGCACAGAAAAACGTGCGGCTCGGACGCACCGGTTTTGACAAGGCCTTCTTCATGATCAGGTACGACACCCCGCGACTCAAGGCCAACAGGCTCGACTGGATCGCGCCGGACTACCGCCTCGAGACCATCAAGAAGGAGGGCGGCATCTGCGTGGACCAGGCCTACTTCGCAATGATCGCCGGCAAGGCCAACGGGCTGCCCACCCTGTTCTTCTCGGGCCAGGGCGCCAGCGGCGGCCACGGCTGGTTCGGATACATGCGCAGCGACGACAAGTGGGAGGTCGACTGCGGCCGCTACGCCAGCCAGAACTTCAGCGTCGGCAACGCCCTCGACCCTCAGACATGGGACCGCATCAGCGATCACGAGCTCGCCTACCTCGCCTCCCGCTTCCGCGACAAACCCGAGTTCCTCAAGTCGCAGCTCCACCTCCGCATGGCCCGACTGTTCGAACAGGCCTCCGACGCATCCGGCCAGCGCGCCGCGATCGAGAACGCCATGGCCGCCTGTCCCCAGAACGTCGCCGCCTGGGACGCCAAGACCGCCCTGCTGGCCGCCGACCCGAACGCCGGCAGGGAGCTCCTCGCCCACTCCACGGCGGCGGCCAAGCAGTTCATCACCAACGACGACATCAAGGTCCGCTACCAGAAGACCGTCGCCGCGGTCTCCCGGAAACTCGGCGACGCATCGGCCGCCGATAGCATCGAGCGCAAAATCATCACCCAGCAGAAAGAGGAACGCGCCGACCTCACCGTCGATACCGCCGCCGGACGCCTCAAGGAGTTCGTGGCCGCCAAGCAATACGAGGAGGGCTACAAGGAGTTCCGAAAGCTCATCAAGAAGCTCGGGGAGACGGGCGGCGGGAACGCCTTCCAGGGGGTCGTCGAGCCATTCGTCGAATCCCTCATCGCCGCGGGCGAAACCAAACTCGCCGAGAAATCTCTCGATCTCGCCCGCGAGGAACTGCGGCCCGAGCGCGGCAGCCTCCTCGAGATGGCCTTCGGATCGCTGGAGGAGAAAGCGGGAATCAAGAAGAAGTGACCGGAACGAGTCCGCCGGCCCGTGCCAGGCGGAACCCTGGGGCACCCATGGCCTGGACGCTGCTGCGCGCGATCATCGTCGCCTACCTCCTCATCATCGCCCTGCTCTGGATCTTCCAGAGGCGCTTCATCTATTTCCCTTCCACCGGCGGGGCCCAACAACTGGAGACCGCGGCGCGCCACCTCGCGCTCCAGCCCTGGAATCTCGCGGATGGCACGCGCGCAGGGTGGGCCTCGGGCGGCACCGGCAGGGCCTGGATCATCTTCCATGGCAATGCGGGCTTCGCGCTCGACCGCGCCCCGTTCGTGGCGCTCATACGCGCCGTCGATGCAAACGCCGCCGTTTTTCTCTTCGAGTACCCCGGCTATGGCGCGCGCCCCGGGCCGCCATCCGAGACCGCCATCGCGTCGGCCGCCATCGCCGCCGCCGAAGATCTCTCCGCCTCCCGCGGCGGCGCGGTCCACCTGGTCGGGGAATCGATCGGCACGTCATTTGCCGCCGCGGTCGCCGGGCGGCTCGGGGATCGCGCCCCCGCCCTGCTTCTCATCACGCCATTCAACCGCATGGCCGATGTCGCCGCGCACCACTACCCCCTCATGCCCGTGCGATGGCTCCTCCGCGAACGCCATGACGCCGCCCGCGCCCTGGCCCACTACCGCGGCCGCGCCGCCATCCTCGTCGCCGAAAACGACCTCGTGGTCCCGCGCAAATTTGGCGAAGCCCTCCACGATGCTCTGACCTGCGACAAGCGCCTCTGGCTCATTCCCCGGGCCGGCCACAATGGCATACCGTATCACCCCGCAGCTCCCTGGTGGCGCGAGGCCGTCTCGTACTGCAGCGGCGGAGACAGATGAGCGGAAATCGCCCCGTGCGCGCCCCGTGGCTCGAAGTCCCGCGCTCGCCTTTGGTACGGGAACCATTATGATCCGATCGTCATGAGGGGTCAGTCCATCCACCGCATTCCATGAGCGTGATCGATTTCATCTGGCAGGCCTGCGTCATCCTCGCCCTGGTTTTCGCGAACGGGTTCTTCGTTGCGGCGGAGTTCGCCATCGTGAAAGTCCGCTTCTCACAATTGCGGCCCATGCTGAAGACGGGTGACTGGAGGGTGAAGATGGCGCTCAAGGCGACCCGGCACCTCGACGCATGCCTGTCGGCCACGCAGTTGGGCATCACCATCTCCAGCATCGCGCTCGGCGCGATCGGCAAACCGTACGTCGTGGCCTGGCTCCAGCCCCTGCTTCGCGCGGCGGGCATCACGGACCCCGTGGCGATGGAATCCATGGGTTTCGGCATCGGTTTCGCCCTCATCACATTCCTGCACGTCGTGCTCGGCGAGCTGGCGCCAAAGTCGCTGGCGATACAGAGGCCCAAAGGGGTCTCCATCTGGGTGGCCGGTCCCCTGATGGTATTCTACTATGTCTTCTTCCCGGCAATCTGGCTTCTCAACGGGACCGCGAACATGTTCCTCCGATGGGCCGGGCTCGAACCGCCCTCCGAGAGCGAGCACGCGTTCACGCCCGATGAACTGGACTTTGTCCTGAGTCACTCCAGGCACCCCCACCCCACCGACGCGGTCATAAACAAGATCATGATCCGGTCGTTGCGCCTTCGCGAGACCACCGCCTCGCAGGTCATGGTGCCCCGCGAGGAGGTCGACGCGCTCTGCCTCGACCTCCCGATCGAAGAGAATATCCGCATCGCGATGACCACCGCCCACAGCCGATACCCGGTGTGCCGCAGGAGAGGCGACCCCGAGGTCGTCGGCTTCCTCCTCGTCAAGGAGTGGCTCTGGCAGATCGAGCAACTCTACCCCGACAAGTCCTTCGACAGCATCATCCGCAAGCCCCTGACGTTCACGCCAAAGACCCCTCTGCCCGCAATGCTCCAGTTCTTTCGCGCCTCGCGCGCCCACCTTGCCATCGTGCTCGACGACGTCAGCGGCGACCCCTCGGCGCCCGACGCGTGCCGCATGGCGGGCATCGTGACCCTCGAGGACGTCCTGGAGGAAATCGTCGGCGAGATCCGCGATGAGCTCGACATCGAGCGCGGCCCCATCTTCGAGCACATCGAGGACTCGATATTGATCGACGCCCTCCTCCCCGCGCGGGAATTGCGCGCCGAGACCGGATGGAACATCGACCTGCGCCCGCGCGAGACCGCCAGCCAATGGGTCCTGCGACACTGCGGTCGCCTCCCGCGGCGCGGCGAGGTCCTGCACGAGGGCGAACTGGAGATCACCACGCCAGATACGCACGCGCGCCTCCCCCGCAGGCTGCGCCTTCGGCGCATGAGCCCGGAAGAGTTGAAGCGTCTCGAGGAAGAGCGCGAGTCCAACCGAGCCAAACTCTTCGAATCAGATGTCGGACTCTGACTCGAAAATAGCCGCATCGCTCCCCGTAGCCGAACGCGTAAGCGTTTGGCTGCCAAGGCCTCACGGCCTCGGCTACATTTTCTTCCCCGGTGGTGCCCCGAATGCCCGCCGCCAGGCGGGCGCGCGGGGCATGGAATCTAGCTCGAAAATTCGTAGCCACGGTCGCCAGACCGTGGACCCGCGGGCGGATCGAACGATCTCCGGCCACCGCCGGACCAGATGGGCTACATTTTCACCCCCGGCGGTGCCCCGTCTGCGGGGCATGACGGGCGCCGCTGACCTGAAACCCCAAAGGTGGGGAAACTCCGATGTGTGTCACAACAGACACGGCACCAGCACGTTATGCGGATGCCGCCTAAAGGCGGCACTACGAGCCCAAGACCACGGGAATGTTCGTAGTGGTGCCTTCAGGCACTCCGCGATCCACCATGAGTTTCCTCATGAATATTGCGTCGCGATCTCGAATCAGGTCAGCCCAGCCGCGCGCGCGGAATGACATGAGCCTCACCCAGCAGCCGGTGCGCGCATCGGACATCGCGGTCATCGATTTCGAGACGACCGGCGACGTGCGGGGATATCCCGCCGAACCGTGGCAGATCGGCGTGGCCGTGCTCTCGCGGGCGCGCATCGATCCGGCACTTGGCTTCGAGAGCCTCCTGCGGGTCGGCGACCGTCCCTTCAACCCGCGCGCCCCCGGCCAGCACCATCGCCTGCGCCGCGAGATCGCGGCGGCGCCCACCCTGCCGAGCCTGTGGCCAAGGCTCCGCACCTGGGTCGAGGGTCGCCCCCTGGCGGCGCACAATGTGGCCACCGAGCGCAAGTTCCTGGGCCTCGCCGCCCCGCTGCACGCCGGCGGCCCCTGGATCGACACCCTCAGGTTGGCGCGCATCGCCTATCCCGCCCTTCCCTCGCACGCCCTCCAGGACATCATCGTCGCACTCGGCCTCCTCGCCAGGGTCGAAAGCATCTGCCCCGGGCGCGAGGCCCACGATGCCCTGTTCGACGCCGTCTGCTGCGCCGCTTTCCTCGAGCACTTGCTGGCCCAGGGCGCTTGGCGGGACGCCTCGGTCGACCAGCTCGCCGCCCAGTGAATCACATCAATGCCCCGTGCCGGGCGCCGGGGCCTGATTCGCCGCCTCACGGGCGAGCGCCGCGGGAAGCGGCTCTATGCCTAGCTGGCGCGCGGGCGAACCCAGGTCAAAGCCGAGATCCCCCCGGACGGGATCCTTGAATATCGGATCTGCATTGATGCTCCCATCGCGCGGCACGAGGGGCTGGAGGCCTTTCGATGTGTATTGGTCGAGTCTATCCCAGAGCAGTTTCCCCTTCGCCGAATAGAAGATGTTGCTTGGCATGGCGAAAATTCCGTTCGTTGCGCTGCGGATGACGATGTCGCCCCCGGCGCAGAGGATGTTCTTCTCGAACACCGCGCCGGTGGTCTTGGCCAACGATATTTTCGCGTCGCCTTCCACGAGAAAGACATTTCCGCGGGCCGTGTTGTTGCTCGTCATGTGCATGTGGACGGGCCAGCTGACCCCGAGCGCGAGGTTGCGCTCGACAAGACAGCCGCGCGCTTGCTCGTCGAGGTAGTAGGCGGACGCCCCATAGCCACCGGTATCAGCGATGTCGCGCACGACGTTACCTCGCACCGTGACGTTGGAACAGAAAGTGATGTAGATGCCGGCGCCATCGTGCAACTCCCGCATCACGCGACCGATGCGGTTGCCCTCGATGAGGTGACCGTCCCCGTCGGCGGTGATGCCGCTGTAGGGGGCATGCTCCACGTCGTTGGCGGCGATGGTATTGCGCGCGCCCGACGTGGATATCGCTATGGCGCTGGGATATAGGATGCCGGAGCGGTGGACGCGGTTGCTGAGGACGGTGTTTTCTGCCCCACCGACGCGGATGCCGCATGCGCCGATGTCCCGGGTCTCACAACCTACTATCGCGAGCCGGGTCACCCGCCAGCCCGCGATTGCCTGACCCGCCACCTTCGATATTTCGACATCTTCGATGCGGCACCCCTCCGCGTGGGACAGCGCGATCGCTCCCTGGAATTTGCCCGCGCCAAAACCGCCCGCCACCAGCGGCGTGGTCGTGACGGTGAGCGATAGTCCCCGGAGTGAGATGTCGCGCGCGGGGGCACCGTCCTTACCCCCGATCCGGATCAGGCTTTCCACGGTGGGGGCGATGACCTCGACCCGTGCCATATCCTCGCCGGGCCGTGGCCAATAGACCAGGCGCTCACGCGACCGATCGAGATACCAGCATCCGGGCGAGTGCATGCCCTCGCGAATATTCCAGATAAGGTACTTCTTCACCCCGAAGGCGCCCGGCGGATGGGCGCAGGGCGTGGAGAACCTTAGCGCCCGGGCCTCGACATCGTGGGACGCGATCCCGACACAGGACTCATCCCACATGTGGTAGACGGTAATCTCGGCGTTGGTGATATCGAGCCATGGGCCGAGGTCGCCGGCTTTGTACTTCATCGCGGACAACTCTTCCTCAGTGGGTTTGCGCTTCCATCCGCCACCCGATGTGCTCGTCCAAGGGACGTTCCATTCACACGTGTGCTCGAGGACGCCCTCCCTTGGCAGTCGAGCGCGGGGGCGCAGCTCGCCATCCACGACGAGAAGGCGGAAGTCCCATCCTCTTTCCCGCGTGCCGGGCGCCGGGGCCGACCAGAGCTTTCCATCCGCCTCTCGCGCCCATCCCGTCACGAGCCGCCCCCCGACAAGGATCGGGCGCTGGCCGCCGCCCCCCACGATGACGAGGCCCGAGTCGGCCGTGCTCAAATCCAGCGGCTCCGCAAAAAAATATCGCCCGGGCTGGACGAGGATCCGGGCCCGGGAGGATGGAACCCCTGCACGGTATTCGCGCGCGGCGTCGCGGGCGCGGGCCAGAGAGGCGAATGGGCCGTCCTTCTTCGACACATCGGGCTCCGGCAGCGCGCCGGCCCACGCATCGTTTCCGTCCGGAGCGACGTGGAAGTCGCGGTCCTGAGCGGGGCCCGAAGTAGCCATACAAAGCGCAAACCCGGTAATGCGGGCCAACCGCATGGGGGAAATTCCGGCTCTCTTCATCTATCCGCCCAACTTTTCCCCAAAAAATGCGCCCCGGATCTCCGCCAGCGCGGCGTCGCTCATGGGCGAGATGTCCCCGATGGCGCGGCCATTGATGATGGCCTCGGCGGTCGCCTCGAGCACCTCGAGCCGATCGAAGACGTCCAGCACGCTCCCGCCCAGCGCCAGGGCCCCGTCATTCGCCAGCAGCGCAACGGGCCGCTCCATCGACACTGCCGCCGCCAGTTCCTCCCCATGGCCGTAGGGCATCCCAAACGGCAGCCGGGCCACATCGCGAAGCAGGATGTAGCTCTCCGGTATCGTCCGCGCATCGAAGGGCGAGTCCGACACGCTGAAAGCCGTCGCGTTGACGGGGTGCGCGAAGGCGATGGCCCGGACATCGGGATGCGTGCGATAGATCGCCCCATGAGCGCGGGCTGCCCGGCTCGGGAGTTTCCCGGGCTCGCACGCCGCTCCACGGACCATCACGATATCTTCGGCGCGCAGCGCATATCGGTCCTGCCCGGAGGGCGTGATCAGAAAACCTGTATCGTCCAACCGCGCGGACAGGCTGCCCTCCGTGCTGATCAGCAACCGCTGGCGGCAACCACGGCGCACGAATTCGCAAAGATCTCGCCTGAGTTCCCGCTCGGCGCTCGTCGCCTGCGCCTCCGCCAAGGCGGCCCAGCCCCTGTCCCGGACATCCGCCGCGGCGATCTGGTTCTCGTTGAGGTACTTCGCGCCCCCCAAGGATGCCGCCTTGATGATGGTCTTGGCCGCAAACTCCAGCGCCTCGAAGCGCTGGAACGCCTCGGCCGCCGTCGAGCCGCCCACGACGACACCGTGGTTCTCCATCACGACGCAAGAGAACCCGCGGCCGAAGGCCGATGCGATGCTCTCGCCCAGGGCCGCGCTCCCCGGCAGGGCGTACGATGCAAACCCGGGCTCGCCGCACATCCGCCGCGCCTGTGGAAAAAGGCGCGTGTCCGGCACGCGCCCCGTGATGCTGAACGCCACGAGGGCCACCGGGTGCGCGTGCACGATCGCCCGAAGGTCGGGCCTCTCCCCGTAGATCGCCCGATGGAAAGGAAGTTCCGATGAAGGCGGGTGCGGGCCATCCACCGTCCCGCATTGCCCCACGCGCACGATATCCCGCCGCGCCAGGCCCCCCTTGTCCACGCGAGATGGCGTGATCCACAGGTCGCCATCCGCATCCAAAAGCGACACGTTGCCCCCCGATGTCGTCGTCATGCGATATCGGTAGATCCGCTCCATGATCTCAAGGATCTGGTCGCGGGGATGGGTGAAGTCGCGTGCGGGGGCGCTCATTGCCCTTCAGGCTAGGGCGAATTGGCCGAGGCGCCAATCGGAATGCCAGATGGACTCCACCGGCCCGCCAAACCATGGCCGGGGCCGCAAGACTTCGTTACCAAAGCGTCACGCGGTCGGCCACGAGAATTTTCGAGTCGGACTTCCCAAACACACGGGCGCTGCTAGTGTCTCGCAGGTTCGAAAATGGCACCGCAAAAGACTCTCGGTTTCACGGTATCCCTGGCGCTCTTGGCGACCGGGGCCCACGCGCTCGACATCGTGCTCCCCACACCCAATCAGGCCCTGTTCGCGGGCGGGGGCCCCTCCTTCTACATGCACGTCAACCGCGAGTTCGAGGGCGACTCCTCCAAACCTTGGCAGGGAGGCCAATACGGTTTTTGGCGAAACCCCACGCGCACCTCCGCGGGCATCCTCTACACCCGGTTCCACGAGGGGCTCGACATTAAACCGCTCAAGCGCGACGCGGCCGGTGAACCCTTGGATCCCGTGTGGTCGATCGCCGATGGCAAGGTCGTCCATGCCAACGAGACTTCGGGGCACTCCAATTACGGCAAGTACGTCGTGATCGAACACATCTGGGACGGTTGCCCCTACTACGCCCTCTACGGCCACCTCAAGTCCATCTGCGTGCGCAAGGGCGAGGCGGTGGGGCGCAGCCAGATCATCGGCGCCCTGGGATACACGGGCGTCGGCATCGATCGCTCCCGCGCCCACCTGCACTTCGAGATCAACCTGTTGGCCAACAGGAAGTTCGACTCCTGGCACCAGAAACACATGAAGGAGCCGAACTGGCACGGGATCTACAACGGCCTGAATCTGTTCGGTATCGACCCGGCCAGGCTGTTCCTCGAAAACCGCAAGAATCCAAACCTGACGATTCCCCAATTCCTCGCTGGCGAGGAACCGTTCTATAAAGTCCGCATCCCCAACCCGGGCACCATCGATATCCTCACCCGGTACCCGTGGCTATCCGGAGGCATTGATCCCGCCTCCCCCCCGGCTTGGGAGATCTCCTTCGCAAAGTCCGGCCTCCCGCTCCGCTTCAAGGCGCTGGCCGGCCCCGTCCCCGGGCCACAGCTCGCCGAAGTCAAAGCCACCGCCGCTAGCCCCTACTACCAGACCCTCGGACGCATCACCCGATCGGGCTCCAAGACGGGCCTCACCGAAAACGGCCTACGCTTCCTCCGCGTCTTCACGTGGCCGGACTAGGCCGGACGGGTGAACCGAACCCGCCACTGGTGCCTCACCCAGCCGCGCACGATGTGCCAGGGCGAGAAGATCAGCGGCGCCATATCAGGCGGCGGCTCGAGCCGGGGACAGCGCATCTCGCCGATGCCCACCCCCCGCAGTTCAATCTCCTCAAGCCGGGTTCCCGAGGTTCCCGAAAGCCGGGCGGCCCGATGGGTGCAGATCGCGCCGGCGTCCACCCCCGCCAAGTGGAATGCCACCGTGTCCACGGCAAGGGGATCTGTGCCCGCCAGCACGGCGCCGAAATCGAGCGCCTCGCCG
>JADLBR010000199.1 GCA_020847615.1 Verrucomicrobiia bacterium | reverse complement strand
GTCCGGGCTCTGGGAAAACCGCGCGATAGCAACAGGTTGGGATGGAGACGCGCGCTCCCAAACACCATTTTTCGAAATCACAAACTGTTGGCCGCGTTTCCAGTGCCGAAAACCGATCGGGGACCCGCATTTCAGAGCGCGGTTTTCCTTTGAGCCTGCATATTTCCCGCATGCGCGTGAAATATGCAGGCTAGGCCGCGGGCCCGTACCATCCCCGGGTCCGGTTGCAGACGTTGCAGACCGAGAGCATCACCGGCACCTCGACCAGCACGCCCACCACGCAGGCCAGCGCGGCGCCCGAGCCCGGCCCGAACAGCGTAATGGCCACGGCGACGGCGAGCTCGAAGAAGTTGCTCGCGCCGATCAGCGCGCCGGGCGAGGCGACGTTGTGCGGCACCTTGAACAACCGCATCAGCATGTACGTCAGGCCCGAGTTGAAATACACCTGCACCATGATCGGCACCGCCAGCAGGATGACCGCGAACCACTTCGTCGTCAGGTTCTCGGCCTGGAACGCGAAGATCAGCACCAGCGTGGCCAGCAGTGCCCCGATGGTCACCGGATGGAACTTCGGCAGGAACACGCCCTCGAACCACTCCTTGCCGTGTGATTTCAGCAACCCCTTGCGGGTCAGAAAGCCCGCCGCGAGCGGTATCACGATGAACACGACCACCGAGGTGACGAGCACCTTCGACGGCACGACCACGTTGGCCACGCCGCAGAGGAACATCACGATGGGCGCAAAGGCGACGAGCATGATCAGGTCGTTCACCGCCACCTGCACGAGCGTATAGGCGGGATCGCCGTCGGTCAGATAGCTCCAGACAAACACCATGGCCGTGCACGGCGCCGCCGCCAGGATGATGAGCCCCGCGGTGTAACCCCTGGCCGTCCCCACATCGATCCAGGGGGCGAAGAGGTTCTGCAGAAAGACCCACGCCAGCAAGGCCATGCTGAACGGCTTGACGAGCCAGTTGACGAAGAGCGTCACGATGAGCCCCTTGGGCTTCTTGGCGATTCCGCCGAGCGACCCGAAATCGATCTTGAGCATCATCGGATAGATCATCAGCCAAATCAGCACCGCGATGGGTATGTTGACCTGGGAACCCTCGCCGAACTCAAGCCCACTCAGGGTGGCGATCAATCCGGGCAGCAATTTGCCAACGGCTACGCCGACAACCATGCAGATCAAGACCCAGAGCGAGAGATACCGCTCGAAGAAGTTGAGCCGCTTGGATTCCTCCCTCTTCATGGTCTCCGCTCCCGTGGTTTCCGGGCCGATACCTCCAGGCTGGTGATGTAGTCGGCGGGGCCCATCCCCGCGGGCAGGTGCCCGACGATCTTCGCGTAGAGGGCATCGTCGGCGTCGACCATCGACTCGACATAGCCGCGTCGCGGGGTCAGGCGGATGTCCACCAGACCCGCGTCCCGCGCCATCCGTTCGGTCTCGGTCACCAGTTCGGCGCCGGCCACGCACCCCACCAGCGCCTCGACCATGCCGGCGACCGCCGGCGGCAGCGGCTTGAGCAGCGCCAGATCCGACACCGCCACCCGCCCGCCCGGTCTCAGCACCCGGGCGATCTCGCGCCATACCCGCGGCTTTTCCGGCGAGAGGTTGATCACGCAGTTGGAGATGACCACGTCCACGCTGGCATCGGCCACCGGCAGGTGCTCGATCTCCCCGAGCCTAAACTCGACGTTGTCCAGCCCCGTCCTCTGGCGATAGCCGGCGACGTTGGATCGCGCCTTGGACAACATCTCGGGCGTCATGTCCACGCCGATGGCACGCCCGCCGGGACCAACCTTCCGTCCGGCGATGAACACGTCAAACCCTCCTCCCGCGCCCAAATCCAGCACCACCTCCCCCGGTTCCAGCGAGGCGATGGCGGTCGGATTGCCACAGGAGAGACCCATGTTCGCGCCGTCGGGCAACGCGGCCAGTTCTTCGGGCGAATACCCGATGTGCTGCGCCAATATCGACGCGTCGGCCGGCGATGAACCGCAGGAGGTCGGCCCCGGCCCACAGCACGAGCCTCCGCCGGAGGCGATCTTGCCGTAGCCCTCGCGGACGGCCCGCCGGACGTTTTCGGAAGCAATTTGAGTTGTCATAAGAGTGGGCCCTTTCTTCCGCTCAGTCGCCGGCCGCAACACCGGAGTTTTCCACCATCCTGCCCATGAGCGCGCCGGGCAGCGACTCAACGAACGCGCGGATCTCGTCGCGCACGCGCCGGTACACCGCCAGCTTCGCCTCCCCGTCGGGCATGTCTTTCGTTAGCCTTGGCGGATCCTCAAACCCCGCGTGCAACCGCTTCGCCTTCCCCGGAAAGACCGGGCAGTGCTCGTTGGCGTGGCCGCAGACGGTCACCACGCAGTCGAATTGAACATCGCCCAGGTCGGCCACCGTCTTCGATCTCTGCCCCGAAATGTCCACGCCCGCCTCGGCCATGACGCGCACCGCGTGCGGGTTCATGCCGTGGCACTCGATCCCGGCAGAGTAGGGTTCGATCACGTCGGCCCTCAAGTGGCGCGCCCAGCCCTCCGCCATCTGGCTTCGGCACGAGTTGCCCGTGCACAGGAACAGCACCCTGAACTTTGCGCTCATCTCACGCCTCGCTTCCCCCGATCATTCCGGCAAGCCATCAGCAGCATTTCCCTCCCGCGACTTCCTCGGGGCATCCCTCCCTCGTGCGGGCGATCCGCCGCACGACGGCCGCCCGGTGCGCCAGATCTCGTCGGAAGACCCCGTCTTCCCTCGCCACGTCCTGCAGGCATCTGAGGTTCTTCTCCAGGATCGGGTGCCGCCGCCCCGGCAGCCGGTACATGATCCAGGTGTTGTGCCGCTCCGACTCGACGGCGCCGCGGTCGCGCAGATACGCCAGTTGCTTCGAGACGTTGGGCTGCGCCTCCCCCAAGATCTCGTGCAGGTGGCACACGCACAGCGGCCCATCCCGCAGCAGGTTCAGGATCCTCAGCCGCGTCCGCTCGCAGAGGCACTTGTAGATCTCGATATATTCCATTTCCGGAATATTCCTCTATCTAGATATTTTGTCAACCGCCAGCGGCCCTGGGCGCCCCCCTGCGGCCTTGCTTCCGCGCGGACCGGGCCAAGACTTCCGCCATGAACATGACCACCCGCCGGAAGATGCTCCAGCCGATGACCGAGGCCGAGCTGGCGGAACTGGTGGCCCGAACCAAGGACTTCGGCGCCGATGGACACATCGAGCTCTGCAAAACCGCCGACTTCGGCTGCACCTGGAGCCGCAAGAACCCGGCCTGAATCCAACGTGGCTCGCCCGGACGAACGCCGGCCCCGCGGCGCCCTTGCGCCGTTTTAGGCTGCCCTTTTAGGCTCGACAGGCGCCCGCCCCAGCCGCATACAGAAGGGCTCTCAAAATTGCGTACATGAAACCGGTCGGCCAGACACAGCCAGGACTGCCGCTGCGCCTCGGGTTGCCCAAGGGCAGCCTGCAGGAACAGTGCTTCGCGCTCTTCGAGCACGCCGGCTGGCGGATCACGGTCAGCTCGCGCTCCTACCGCCCGATCGCCAACGACCCGGCCCTCGACCTGCGCCTGCTCCGCGCCCAAGAGATGAGCCGCTACGTCGAGAACGGTTTCCTCGATGCCGGCATCACCGGCAAGGACTGGATCGCCGAGAACGGCAGCGATGTCCATGTCGTCGGCGACCTCGCCTTCAGCCGCGCCACCTCCTCCCCGGCCCGCTGGGTGCTGGTCGTTCCCGAGGAATCGCCCGTCCGCACCGTCAAGGACCTCGCCGGCAAACGCATCGCCACCGAGGCGGTTGGCCTCACGCGGCGATACCTCGAGAGGCACGGCGTCGAGGCCCATGTCGAGTTCTCGTGGGGCGCCACCGAGGTCAAGGTGCCCGAGATGGTCGATGCCATCGTCGACATCACCGAGACCGGCTCGTCCCTGCGCGCGAACAAGCTGCGGATCGTCGACACGCTCATGGAGTCGTTCCCCCAGCTCGTGGCCAACCGCGGGGCGTGGGCCGACGTCGCGAAACGCGAGAAACTCGAGAATCTCATGCTCCTGCTCCAGGCCGCCCTGACGGCCCGCGACAAGGTCGGCCTCAAGATGAATCTGCCCGAGGCCGCCCTGCAGGGCTTGCTTTCGGCGCTGCCCGCGCTTAGAAATCCCACGGTGTCCCCGCTGGCCAACGGCGGCTGGATAGCGGTGGAAACGGTGCTCGACGAATCGGTCGTCCGGGAAATCGTCCCCCGTCTCAAGGCCCTCGGCGCCGAGGGGATCATCGAATATCCGCTGAACAAAGTCGTCTACTGAAACGGAAGCCCATGGGTTCGCTAAAGAAACACCGCAAGGCGAAGATCAATAAGCACAAGCGCCGCAAGCGCAACCGCGCCAACCGGCACAAGAAACGCCTGCGCTACAAGTCCTGAGGACCGGGCCGCGCCGCGGCCCGCCGCAGGGCCGAGGGCTTCCCAAAATCCGGCATGATGCCAGGAGGTTGTCGGACTTGGCGAAGTCCGCCAGGCTGCTAGGGATGGGTATGCCCATCGGCCACGGACCACCGGGTAGCGCCCGCGGCGCCGCGGCGGCCATCCTCGCCGCCCTGCTCGCTGCCTGTTCCCCGAAGGGTCCCGCCACCGCCCCGCGCGAACCCGACCGAGGCGTCCAGGCGGCGCTCCGTTCCGACGAAGGACCGCCCCTGCAGCTCAATCCGTCCGACGAGTCCTACGCCACCGCACTGGCCGAATATGCCGAGGGCATCAGGGCCCGGCGCGCGGGGCAATTGGATCGCGCCCTGAGCCTGTGGCACAGCGCAGCCGGACGCGACGCCGGCCTCACCAATCTGGCGCTCGGCCTCGCCCACGAGTTTCTCCAGCGGGGCGACACCAACCGCGCCCTCGTCAACCTGGACCGCATCCGCGACCAGGTGTCCGACGACCCCCTCATGCAGCTGAGGCTCGCCGTCGATTTCCGGAGGACCGGCAGACCGGACGATGCCCGGGAGGCCGCCACCCGCGCCCTGGCGGGCGAACAGCCCAGCCATCTCGCCCAAGCCGTCCTTTTCGACCTCGACGCCGCGCGAGATGGCCCCGAGATCGCCACCGACCTGCTCCGCATCCGCGCCGGGGATCACTCCGGCGAGGCCTCCTTCTGGGAACTCGTCGGCCGGGGCTATGCCGACATGCTGTCCGAGCACGACAAGCTCGGGGTCAAAGACATCGCCATCAAGACGCTCCCCCTCTTCGAGGCGGGTGCCGCGCTCCCCGATGCCAACCAGCCCCTCAAGCTCAAGGTCGCGCAGCTGCGCATCGTCGCCGATCGTCCCGCCGAGGCACTCCCCATACTCGAGCCCCTCCTCCAGGGCGATCCCGCGACCGCCGCCGCGGCCCGCCAGCTCGCGGCCATCGTCTACGCCCAGCTCGGGCGACACAACGAGCTGGTGCCCCTCCTCCAGCGCATCGCGGGCGAGCGACCCGACCGCCCCGCCCTGCTCGTCAGCCTCGCCGACGTCTATGGCCGCATCGGGCGCCGCGACGAAATGCGCCGCAGCCTGGACGAGGCCCGCCAGAAGGGCGTTCCCCTCGCCGATCTCGCCGCCATGAGCCAGCGCCACAAAGACTGGGAATATGCCGAACGCTTCCTCCGCGAGATCGTCAATGGGCCCCTCGCGGGCCCCGAACCGTATCTCGACCTGCACCGGCTCTTGTCCGAAACCCTGAAACGGCACGACGATTCCCTGCTGATGCTCGACGAGGCTTCCAGGCGATTCCCCGCGTCGATCCCGCTGCGGCTCGCCGCCGCCCACGCCGCCACCGAGGCCCGCAATTTCGACCGAGCCCTGGCCGCCATCACCGAGGCCGAGAAGATCGCCGAGTTCGGCGAACAGCAATCCAGCCTGCCGTTCGTCTGGTTCAACCGGGGCATCGTCTTCGAGCGAAAGGGCGACATCGTCGAGGCCGAGGGCTGGCTCCGCAAGACGATCGACGCGCAACCGCGCCACCACCCGGCGATGAACTACCTCAGCTACACCTGGGCAGACCACGGCGTCAACCTCGAGCAGGCACTCGAGATGGTCCAGAAAGCCCTCGAGCTCGATCCCGGCAACGCGGCCTACCTCGACACCCTCGGCTGGGTCTATTTCCGCATGGGGCGCCTCGACGAGGCCCTCGCGGAAATCGACCGCGCCCTCCAGACCGACCCCGATGAGCCCGAGATCCTCCAGCACCGCGGCGACATACTCGAAAAGCTCGGGCGCCACCAGGAGGCCCGGGAGGCATGGAAAAAATCGCTGGAGTTGGACCCCGCCCGCGCCAGCGAGATTGGCCAACGACTGGGAGCCGCCCCATCCCCCTGACTTGAAAATAGCCGCAGCGCATCCCGTCGCCGAACGCGTGAGCGTTTGGCCGCCAAAGCCTCACGGCCTCGGTTGGCTCGAAAATGGCCGCATCTCCTCTCGTAGCCGAACGCGTGAGCGTTTGGCCGCCAATCGCCCGAGGCGATCGGCTACATCTTCCCAAGCCGGTGGTCCGGCGGCTGCCGGATGAGATCTAGCTCGAAGATTCGTAGCCACGGTCGCCAGACCGTGGAAGCGACCCCCGACAATTTTCGGATCATGCGACACCAATCCGCGAAAAGCGCCGGATGCGCGTGCAACTATCTGGATCCGAACGTATTGTGTGGTGCCAAGTGGCGCTTGCGCCTCGGAAGGCGGCAGAGTGGCTGCCGCAGTCCGACGGTCCGCGTCCCGCGCGCGGCCACCTGCGGCGTGCCGACTGACACCTCCGCCGCCCAGATGCACCCGGCACCGTCAGCCCAGGTCGGCCAATCGGTTCCTCAGCAGGTCCATCGCGCGGGCCCGGTGGCTTCGCCGGTTCTTTTCCTCTGCCCCGATCTCGGCGAACGTCCTGCCAAATCGTAGCGTCCCCCCTTCGCGCGAAACCTCCCACTCCGGCACGAAAAGCGGGTCGTACCCGAACCCGCGCTCCCCGCGCGCGGCGAATCCAATCCAGCCACGGCAGACGCCTTCGCACGTGAACAGGACCTCGCCGCTCCGCGCCAGCGCCAGGACGCAACGGAATTGCGCGCCGCGCCCCTCCGCCGCCACCCCGTCCAACCGCCCAAGCAACATCGCGTTGTTGGAAGCGTCATCGCCGTGATTTCCGGCAAAACGCGCCGACAGCCCCCCGGGCGCGCCCCCCCGCGCATCCACCTCCAGCCCCGAATCATCCGCCAGCACCAGGCCCACCACGTGCCGCGACACTTCGACCGCCTTCTTCGCTGCGTTCTCCAGAAATGTCGCGCCATCCTCCTCCACCTCGGGCACGCCCGGGCAGTCCCCGAGGCCGCGAACATCCCATCCGTCGCCCACGAGTGCCCGCAATTCGACCGCCTTCTTCGCATTCCTGCTCGCCAGCGTGATCGTCCTCCCACGGTCCATGGCGCACCATCTTGGCCCCATCCCCCCTAGAATCCAGTTGCGATTTCACCCCAAAAGCGCAATCTTCCCCACCCCGCACCCTTAGCTCAGCGGATTAGAGCATCTGACTACGGATCAGAAGGTCGCAGGTTCGAATCCTGCAGGGTGCGCTTCTATTGTCTCCCGTCGCCGGTGGCGACATCACCCGCGAGCGCGCTTCGGCGAATAGGCCTTAGCTGCCCGGTGGCCGAAACCCCGCTCGCGCGTAGAACTCCCGGATCGCCCGCTCGCGCGCCGGCCCCCACTCGGGGACCCGATACGGCACCAAGACGGTCACCGCCTTGCGCTCGCCGGACCGATCCACAAATCCCGTGAACCACGCCGCACCCCCCCACGCACCCGTCTTGCCGCACAGCCTCACGGAGGGGTCGGGCGAAGGCCAAGCCATCACTTCCTCCATCATCCGCTGCACCTCAGCCCCCGACGTCACCGCCCCCCGCATCAGGCGCACGGTAAACGCGTGGACCTGTCTGGGCGTCACCTTGAGCGCGCCACCCCGAACCACGGCGCTCGAATCCACCCCCACCCAATCGGACGCCAGGGGCCCCTCTGCAAAGCCCACCCGGGTCGCCCATGACGCAACCCGCTCGGCGCCAAGCCGTCCCGCAAGCCAGAGGAAATAGTCGTTGCTGGAGTATCGCATCGCCTCGCGCATGCCCGCCTCGCCGCGGGAGTCAACCGCCGGCACATCGCCACACCGGTGCCGCAAATCCGGCGTAGCCATCCCCTCCTCCATCGCCGCCAAGGCGATCACGAGTTTGAACGTCGAGGCGGGACAGGCCGGCGCGTCGGCCAACTCCACGCGACCGGTCACGAAGACCGTCGCGACGCCCCCGCCGGTCTCCAGCATCACAAATTCTTCCGCGCCGGCGCAGCCCCATCCCACGGACACAACCCACGCCAGCAAGACCGCCACACCCCGCCCCCGGCAACCGTCCGTTTTCCGTCTCGCCCTCCGCACAAAAATCAGCCTATTCTTAAGATCTTAACTTGCGATAGCGCATTTTAAGGAATACTTGTCCACGTCGAGGCAAAATGGCCGAGCGAATCCTCAAGCCGATGGACTACAGGGAGTTCGGGGTGACCGTCCGCGGTTTCGCCCCGCGCCACCGCATTTTTAACCGCTACATCCTCCAGCGGTTGCTCGGCAGCGGGGGCATGGGCGTGGTCTGGCTCGCCCAGGACGAGCAGCTCGGGCGAGCGGTCGCGCTCAAGTTCCTCAATGATTCGCTCTTCCACGACCCGACGGCACTGGACGAGTTGAAACGAGAGACCCGCAAGTGCCTGGAGCTCACCCACCACAACATCGTGCGGGTCTACGATTTCATCCAGGACAAGGACTGGGCCGCGATCTCGATGGAGTTCGTCGATGGCGATACGTTGCGCAACCTCCAGACCAACAAGGCCAGCGGCGTCTACGAACCCCTGGAGCTCGAAAAATGGATCTGGCAACTCACCGACGCGCTCGAGTACGCCCACCACACCGCCAGGCTGGTCCATCGCGACCTCAAGCCCGCCAACCTCATCCTCAACCGGCGCGGCGACCTTAAGATTGCCGATTTCGGGATAGCCCGGAATGTCTCCGAGGGCCACAAGGTCCACCAGGACGAGGTCTCCGGCATCGGCACACCCGTCTACATGAGTCCCCAGCAGATGAACGGCGAGCCGCCCACCGTCGCCGACGACATCTATTCCCTGGGCACCACATTGTATGAATTAGTCACGGGGAGGCCCCCTTTTTACGAGGGCGATATCACCCATCAGGTCATGACGGCGATCCCGCCCATGCTGGCCCGGAGGCGCGAGGAATTCGGCGTCCGCGGCGGCGTCGTACCGAAGTGCTGGGAGGATACCATCGCCCGCTGTCTGGCGAAGCGGCCCCAGGACCGGCCACTCAGCGTGCGCGAGGTGGCCGAACTCCTGTATCCCCAGAGCCGTTTTGCAAATGCGATGCAAGCGTTGCTCGGCGCCGACGATACCGCCGTCGCGCGTCCCGGCGCATCGACCGCGTCATTCAAACCCCCGACCACGTATCGGCAGGTCGCGCCGCCACCGCCCCCGGAACCGCCCGCGGCGAAGAAGCGCCAGCCCGTCCGATGGAAAATACCGAGGCGCACCTGGTTCGCCCTCGGGACCGCGGCCATCGCCGCCCTCGCGTCCGTGGCCTTTTTTGCGTTCCGTCCAACGGTGTCGCTCCCCCTGCCCGAGCCCGAGTCGGCCCAGCCGGAGGAACGACCCGCGCCGGAATCGCCCGCAAAGCCTGCGGTGGAACCCCCGGCCACGCCATCCCTTGCCCGCGCCCCGGCCGCACCTCCCTCCGCCGCGGATCTTGAATCCGAGGGCGCCCTCATCCGTTATCTCGACAAGCTCCCCTCGGGACCGGATGCGCCTCGACCTTCCAAGGAACTCGACGCCGAACAGCTCGCCCTCGACCGCCGGGCCCGCGAGGACTTCAAAAGGGGCAAATTGTCCGAGGCCGCCAGCGCCTATCGCAAGATACTCCAGATTGCGCCGGACAACGCCCACGCGCTCGCCAATCTGGCGGCCGTCCTCGTCAGCCAGAATCAGCCCAGGGAGGCCCTGGAGTCTGCCTCCCGCGCGGCCGCCCTCGATCCCGCCAACGCGGAGGTCCGCCTGTTCATCGGGGTGGCCGCTTCGAGCCTCAAGTGGACGGCGCTCGCCGAACGCCAGTTCCTCGACGCCATCCGCCTCAGCCCGGACTACGGCGCCGCCCACCTCAACCTCGCCATCCTCTACGCCACCGCCAGCCCGCCGCTCACCGACCGCGCCCGCAAGCACCTGGAACGGGCACGCGCGCTCGGCGAGGCCATCGACCCCCAGCTTGAGCGGTTGCTGGACAAGTAGCTCCCCCGCGCGCACCCGCGGCCCCTCAACGCGGTTGACCGGATGGCGATTCGAACGCAACCTTCCGGGTCCCACCAAAAAATTGGCGGGGGAGCAACGGAGACCCAGACATGCCACGGATGACGTTTGAGCGACTGGAGGCAACCTACCGCCTGCCACTCTTCGACCTGCTCGGCCAGGCGCGCCGCGTGCACGATGCCCATTGGCCGCGCCGCGAGGTCCAGCTCTGCACCCTGCTGAGCATCAAGACCGGTGGCTGCAGCGAGGACTGCGCCTACTGCGCCCAGAGCGCGCACCACGCGACACCCGTCTCTCCCGAGCCGCTGCTTGAGAAGGATGCCGTGATGCGTGTCGCCCGCGCCGCCCGCGAAACGGGCTCCACCCGCTTCTGCATGGGCGCCGCATGGAAGGGCGTCCGCGAGGGGGAAAAGAGATTCGAGCAGGTGCTGGACATCGTCCGCGCCGTGAGTTCGCTCGGCCTGGAGGTCTGCGTCACGCTGGGCCAGCTCAGCCTCGTCGCCGCGCGCCGACTCCGAGAGGCCGGCGTCACCGCCTATAATCACAACATCGACACCAGCCCCGAGTTTTACTCGAACATTGTCACGACGCACACCTTTGAGGACCGCCTCCAGACGATCCAGGCCGTTCAGGATGCCGGCATGTCGGTGTGCTGCGGGGGGATCATCGGCATGGGGGAATCCCTCGCGGATCGGCTGAGGATGCTGGAAGTCATCACTGGCTTCGACCCCGCCCCGGAAAGCCTCCCCATCAACTCCCTCGTCCCCATCCCCGGCACCCCGCTGGAGCATCTGCCGCGGATCGATGTCTTCGAGATCGTCCGCCTGGTCGCCACGTCGCGCATCGCCCTCCCCGGGACCAAGATCCGGCTCTCAGCCGGACGCGAGTGCATGTCCCGCGAGGCACAGGCCCTCTGCTTTTTCGCCGGGGCCAATTCCATCTTCTTTGGCGAGAAACTGCTCACCACCGGCAATGCCGAGGCCGAACAAGATCTCGCCCTGCTGCGCGAGCTCGGTCTCGAGCCCCAGGCCCCTTTCGCGGACGTCGAGGAGCCCCTGCCCCACGCCTGCCGCAAAGAGGCGCCCGCGACCGCATAGCGCTTGGCCCGCGGGCCATCCAGCCCATGCCCGACGACAGTCCCTCCCCGCGCGCCTTGGACGAGGCCGCGTGGCTCCGGCGCGCCCGCGCGCACGAGGCCCGAGTCCGCGCATGGACCGACCCGCACCAAGAGCGCGCGTCCCGCGGCCAGAGACACCCCGTCTACGACTTCATCTTCTCCTATTACCCCTTCCGCGTCGCTCGGCTGCGCCAGTGGCATCCCGGGCCCGACATCCTCCTCCAAGGTCCCGAGGCGCGGCGTTATTTCAACGGGCCAGAATACGTGGTGACCCAGGCCGGCGTGCGCCTGAATACCGCAGCCGTCCCGGAAAGGCGCCTGCCGTTTCTCGCGTGGCTGCGCCCATTTCTCGAGGCGAGCAACGCGCGACCCCCGTTCTTTGGATGCATGGGACTGCACGAATGGGCCATGGTCTACCGGCTACAGCCATCTTCGATCCGCCATGCCGCATGGCCGCTCCGATTTCCCCCTGGCGACGTCGCCCGGTTTCTCGAAGCGCAAACCATCCGATGCTCTCATTTCGACGCGTTCCGTTTCTTCGCGCCCGCCGCGAGGCCAATGAATAGGCTCCAGCCCACCCGCGCGACGGTCCCCGAGTTGGAGCAGTGCGGTTGCCTGCACGCCAACATGGATCTCTACAAGTGGGCCTTCAAACTGTACCCCTTCGCCCCTTCCGATCTGATCG
>JADLBR010000198.1 GCA_020847615.1 Verrucomicrobiia bacterium | reverse complement strand
TTGGCCGCGTTTCCAGTGCCGAAAACCGATCGGGGACCCGTATTTCAGAGCGCGGTTTTCCTTTGAGCCTGCATATTTCGCGCATGCGCGTGAAATATGCAGGCTAGCGCCGCCCCGCGCGCCGGGGGCGGCGCTGGCTTGAAAATAGCCGCGGCACATCCCGTAGCCGAGCGCGTCAGCGTTTGGGCGCCAAAGCCTCACGGCTGCGGCTACACTTTCTGCCCTGCCGGTGCCAGGCCGAGGTTTGGATCGACATCCTCGTCCCACGGCGAAACCGCACCCGAGGCCGCGTGGCGCCATGCGGCGGCGAGCGCGATCATCGCGGCATTGTCGGTGCAATGCTCGGGCCGGGCGGCCAGCAGCCGGATGCCGTCGCGCCCGCACGCCTCAGCCAGGGCAGCGCGCAGGGCCGCGTTGCACGCGACGCCGCCGGCCAGGACAAGCGTCCGCAGGCCGGTCTGCCGAAGCGCCATCGTCGCCTTGGCGGCCAGGACATCCACGATGGCCCTCTGGTATGAGGCGCAGAGATCCGCCAGGGCTTTCCCGGCGGGCGCGGTGCCGCCGAACCTCTTTCCAAGCAAGATCCTCAGGGCGGTCTTCAGGCCCGAAAAGCTGAACGACAGATCGCCGGACCGCAGCATGCCGCGGGGAAAGTCGTACGCCGACGGGTCGCCGTGCCGTGCCGCGGCCTCCAGCGCCGAGCCGCCGGGATAGCCGAGGCCCAGCATCTTGGCGCCCTTGTCGAAGGCCTCGCCCGCCGCATCGTCCAACGTCGATCCGATCACCTCGTGCGTCCCGTCCGAACGCCCGATCGCGAGCAGCGTGTGACCGCCGCTGACCACCAGCGCGAGCCATTCCCCGACATCGGGCATGGGCGGCGCCCCCGGATCCAGAAAGGCCGACACTAGGTGCCCCTCCAGATGATTGCTCCCGAGAAAGGGCTTCCCCGCCGCGATCGCGACGGCGCGCGCGAAACTGTGCCCCGTCATCAGCGCGCTGGCCAGTCCCGGTCCCCGCGTGGCCGTCACGACGGTGATGTCCCGCCACGCCACCCCGCCCGAGCGCATGGCCTCGTCCGTCACCCAATCCAGGGCCCTGAGATGCTCCCGCGTGGCCAGTTCCGGCACCACGCCCCCATACGCCGCATGCCGCCCGGCCTGCGAGGCCACCACCGAAGCCAATATCCGGGGCCGACCCCCGTCGAGCGCCACCACGGCGGCGGCGGTCTCGTCGCACGAGGTCTCGACCCCAAAACAGATCGTCGGGCCAGGCATGCCTATCGGGCCGCCGTGCGCGCCATGACCTCGGGCATCACCCGCCGGTTGTAGATCCGCACGGCCCTGAGCGCATCGACCGCCCGGCGCAACTGCACGTCGCTCACGCCCTCGGGCTCCATCCGCCCGCCGCCATCGATGGCCGCCTGCAGGCGATGCCGCGCGAGCGCCGCCGCCACCTCCGGCTCCATCGAAGCCGGCACGTTTGGCTCGACGCCCACCTCATGGATCGTCCGGTTGCTCGGCGTGTAGTACTTCGCCGTCGTCAGGCGCACGCCCGAGCCATCGAAGTTCTTCAGGACGCTCTGCACGCTCCCCTTGCCGAAGGTCGTCTCGCCCACGATGATCGCGCGGCGTAGGTCCTTGAGCGCCCCGGCCACGATCTCGGCGCCGCTGGCGCTCGCCCCGTTGACGAGCACCGCCACCGGATAGTCGAACCGCTTCCGCTCCGCCACGCTGCGGATCACCGTGCCCTGCTGGTCTCCCCGCCCGATCGTCGACACGATCACCTCGCCGGGTGGGATGAACTTGCCCGCGACGCGCGCCGCGGCATCCAGGAGCCCGCCCGGGTTGCGGCGGAGGTCGATGACGAGCGCCTGCATCCCCTCGGCCTCGAGTTTCGCGAGCGCCTTCTCAAACTCCTCACCGGTCTGCTCGTTGAAATTCAGGACGCGGATGTACCCCACCTTGTCGCCGCCCCCGATCTCCTCCTCCAGCATCCGGCTATCTTTCACGCTCTGGATCGTGATGAAGTCCCGGACGATATGCACCTCGTCCATCTTGCCGGTGACCCCCTTGAGCACCGTGAGGTCCACCTCCGTGCCCGGGTCGCCCCGCAGGCCCTTGAGCACCTCCTCCATCGACATCGCCTGCGTGGCCCTGCCGTCGATCTTGATGATCTTGTCGCCGCCGCGCAGCCCCGCGCGATCGCCGGGCGTGCCCTCCATCGCGGTGATGATCGACACCCACTCGGTCTGGCCCGGCTTGTGGATCGAGATCCCGATGCCGCCGAAACGCCCCTCGGCATCCTCCTTCATCTCCTCGAAAAGATCGGGCTCCATGAACTGGCTGTGCGGGTCCAGGGCCGACAGCATGCCCTTGAGCGCGCCATAGATGAGGTCCTTGTCCCGAGTCTTGACCTCGTCGACGTAATGCTGCTGGACGGTCACCATCACGTCCGCCAGCAGCCGCATGTAGCTGTAGCCATCCCCCAGCAGGTCCTCCGCCTGGGGCGCCCCCTGCCCGTGCCCCTGACCCACCAGCATGCGGGTCCCCACGGCCAGATTGCCCGCCAGCAGGGCCACCAGCACCCACTCTATCGCGCGACGCTTCATCAAGATGAATATATTAACCCATCGGTGCGGCTAGTAAAGGCACCCCCAGCGACCCTATTTGGACGCCTTGGGCGGCGCCAGATCCGCGGCCGGCACCGCTTTGGGCTGCGCCTCCACCTGCAACTCAAGGAGCCGACAGGCGGCATCGAACCGGATCGCCGTCTCGGGATCGGCGAGCAGACCGTCCAGATAACCGCGCGCGACCCCCCCGCCCTTTGCCAGCAAGACCCGCCTCGCTTCGCCCCGCTCCTCCTTCGAAGCGACGGGCTTTTCGGCCCCCCGGGCGATGTCCACGAGCAACGGCATGGCCACATCGAGGCCCCGCTCACCCAGTTTCAGGGCCGCCTGCACCTTGTCGAAATCGTTCTCGGCGCCCAGCCCCGCGGTGACCTCTTTCAGCGCCTCCGCGTCACCGGCCCGCGCCATCTCGATGGTCACCGCCTCGATGATTCTCCCGATGACTTTCTGAAAGGTCTGGCCGACGTCGCTGGACGCTTCCTTGGGGTCCGCCTTGAGTTTCGCCAGCTCCGCCCTCCAATAATCCCGGATCGCCGCCATCCGGCCCAGCGCCTTGCCGCCCAGCACGCGATTGAGTTCGGCCACGGCGGCGATCGCCGGAAAACCGTAAACGCCGTCGTTGCGCGACGTCGACTCGAGCAATTCCAGCCCCGCCACGATCCCCTGTTCGTAGAGAAGACCGAAGGCCCGCGCTATGGAATAGCCCAGTTCCTTGGTGGCCCAGTCGCGGATGCGACGCACCTCCTCGGGCGCGAGCTTGCCCCCATCGATGCCCAGGGCCCTGCTGGTGGTCACGCGAAAATTGATCGCCTCGATGCGCATCTGCTCCTGCCACACGTCGTGCGCGATCTTCTCGGCATCGGGCTCGTCGAGTTCCAGCAGCGCCAGGCTCGCGGCCTCCCGGCGGATCCTGTCGGTCTGGCCATCCTTGACCCACTGGATCAAGCGGTCGCGGGCATCGTTGTCTCCCGTGACCGCCCTCAGGTGGTACCAGCGCACGAACCGCTCGTCCCACCGATAGCCATCGAGGCCCGCGGGCCGCGGGCCAAGCGCCGCATCAGCGCTATCGCCAAGGGCCTTTCTGACCTCCCGCTCCGCCAGGGGGATCCGGTGCCCTGGACCGAGCTGCGTCAAGGCCCTCACGGCCCGCATGCGCCCGTCGATGTCGGGATGGTGCCACGCGGCCTCCCACGCGAGCACCCGCGCCACGGTCGCGTGGCCGGCCTCCTTGGACTGCAGCAATTCGGCGATCTCCGTGGGGGTCGCGGGCGCCTCCCCAAGTGCCGCCCGCAACTCGAAATAGAAGGCTCGCAGACCCGGGTCCGCAGAGGCGCGCGTCGCCGGCACCCTGACCGCCTCCAGGGCCTCGCGGAGCTTGCCCTCCTTAACATGGGCCATCGCCTTCTGGAATGTCTGAAAATCTGCCGGGGTCTGGAAGCCGGCCTGCGAGATCACCTTGCCTTCCGCGGAGCGCCACAGCGCAAAGACGGTCAAGCCCACCGCCGCCAGCAACCCCATCACCAGCAACACGGGCAGGCGGTCCTCGATCCAGTCTCGGACGGCGCCCATCGGGCCACGGGAGGGTTCCTTGGCGGACGAACCGGATATTGCCTCCGCCAACCGCAGCGCCCGGGCGGAAACCTCCGGCGGAACCGCGACCGCCTGTGGCATCTCCGCCACGGGGACCACCGGAGCGATGCGATCGGTTTTCTTCCTGAACGCGATGACGGGCACCGGCACCACGTTCGGGCCCGCGATGGTCGAAGGGCCAAACCCTTCGGCACCTGGCGGACCAGCCGGCGGGGCGACGAAGCCCGGTGCCGGCCTGAAGAACGGCGGAGGGACCGCGCCCCCCGATACCGCCCGCGGCCTGGGCACGGGAACGGCCAATGCGATTGGCTCGATGGCCGCCACGGCGGGCACCTCAATCTCCTCCCGCGCGTCCGCGACGGCGGCGCCAGCGGACGCATCCTCCTCCCGCGCTTCCTCGGGCGCCTCCGCGTCGTCCGCGAGCGTGGGCACCACGGCCTCGGCCTCTTCCAGCGCCGGTTCTGCGGCGGCAGGCTCGGTCTCATCAACGCCAGCAACCTCCTCCGGTGCCTCTTGGACCGGCGCCGCGGGCGCGGCCGCTTCGTTGGGGGCGGACGGTTCCGCGAGTTTGACTGCGGCCACGCTGTCCTTCGCGAAGGCCTCCAGCCATGAGGGCTCCAAAGGCGGCTCGGCCTCCTCCTCATCGGAGGCGGAAGTCGCAAGCTCCTCGGCCACCTCGACCGCGGGCTCCTCCTCCGGCTCATCCGTCCCAGCGGCTTGTGTCTCGCCGCGTTCCGGAACCTCCAGATCCCCGGCCCTCGCGACCTCCGCGGCCCCTGCCTCGTCCGCGCCTTCACCCAGCGATTCTCCTGCAGCGCCGGCCGGCGTGTCCGCGACCGCAGCGCCCGACGTGACGGCGTCCGGTTCCGGTCCCGCGATGGGTCTCTCATCTTCCTTCTGGGCCGCGGGCGGCGGCGAAACTTCGGGCCCGACCCCCTTGCCCTCCACCCGGATGGGGATCACATCCGTCCGTTTCTTGGACTCCGCGATCGCCGCACGATCTGTGAAAGCGGGCGGTAAGGTGATGGGCGGCCCCACGACAGGCGCTCGCGCCTCGGGTTTCTCGGCGCGGTTCGGGACCATCCACGGAAATCCCTGCGGCGCCTCGCGAACCGGAGGCCTCGCCACGACCGCCCGGTCCACCTCGGCGGGCTTGGTGGCCGGGGCCCTCCAGCCCGGGCCCGATGGCGGCAGATGCAGAGACTTCTCGTCCGGGACCGCCGTTTTTGTCTCCGGTTTCTCGTGGAGGAACTTCGCGTATTCCTTGCCCGGCTTCGGGCCCGCTTTAGCGACACCCTCCTCGATGCTGATGGCCGCAGGTCGCCTGGCCGAAGAGGCGAATGGCCCGCGTCCCGAATCCTGCCGTTGCCCCGGCGGTGCAGGGGCAGGCGCACCAACGCCGGGCACCTTCGCCATCGCCGGAGGCACCGCCTGCGCCTTCGGCCGAACGGGAGGCGGTGGTACGATCGGTGCTTGCGGCGTCCCCCCCGGCACCACGGTCGGGGCCGGGGCCGACGACTGATACGGAGCCGGTCGGGTCATCCGGACCGTGTCCGGCAGCGACCGCGAAAGCGCCGCCTTGACCTCCGGGCTGAAAGCCACCGGCGACACGACCGGATCCGGCGGTCGCGGCCCCACCACCCCGGCCGCATCAACGGTCGCGCCAGGGATCGGACGGGAAACCGCGGGCGGCCCATGGGGCAAAACCCCTGATGCCCCCAACTTCCCTGTCACCCCGATGGGATGTCGTGTCGGCAGCGTGATGTGCTGCGTCTCCTGCTTGGAACGCTTTTCGGGGGGCGCCTTCGGCAAGACCACCGCCACAGGCCCGGGCTCCGTCCCCCTCGGGGGCTCGGGTGTCTTGTCAACCGCCGCCCGGCAACCCGGGCACACGAACTGCCCGTTCGCGCGAAACCCCATGAATGATGCCCGCAGCCCACACCACGTGCAGCGACGGTCCCTCAGGCCGGGATCGCCCACCCGCGGCAACTGCACACTGCTCCCGCAACTGGGACAGCCCACCACCTGCCCGGACCAATCGCCGTCAACCTCAAGGATCGACAGGCAATGAGGACACGTGTACGAGAGCCAGTGTTCCTGCCCTGCGCTTGCGGTCACAACCGCCATGTTACAGTAAATCATAGCCCCACCAAGGGCTTACGTCGAGGACTCTCCGAACCGCCCCCGCGGACCCCATCCCACCACGCGTTTGCCCTTTAACCCCAGGCCTTTCGGGCTAGCGTATTCACGACTTCCCCACGCTGGAGTGGTGGAATGGCAGACACGCTGGATTTAGGTTCCAGTGCCGCAAGGCGTGCAGGTTCAAGTCCTGTCTCCAGCACCCCTTTACCTATGCGGCTCATAGGTAGCAACTGGTCCATTTTGGCCTTGAAATGGCCTTTTGGTTTTGTCAGATTTTGTCAGAGACGGTGAGCGGAGACTCTGACAAAATTCGGCAAAATCAGCTCCTGAACGGGGTCACCTGGCGGATCTGGCAGGACGGAGACTGGCGCGCCTATGCCCGCATGGGCGGCAAGAACCATTTCGCGCGCGCCGCATCGAAAAAAGCCCTCCTGGAAAAACTCCGCTCCCGCAGCCCGAAGATCGCTTCGTTCGGCAAATGGATCTCCCCTGCCGACGCGGCCGCATTCGCTGAGGCCAAAACAATCCTGCAGGGCACCGGCGCAGGGCTCATCGAGGCCGCCCGCTTCTACGTCCAGCACCGCCCCCCCGCAGGCGTGGCGAAGGTCGCCGAACTGGCGCAGCAGTTCCTCGAGTCCCGCGAGGACCGGTCGAAGCGGTACCGCTGGACGCTTCACCACTACATGATCCGGATCACGGAGCACTTCGGCCAACGCGGCATCGGAGAGATTTCCACACAGGACATTGAAAGGGCTCTCGATGGCGTGGGCGGTGCCCGCACCCGCAACAACTACCGGGCGGCGTGGACCACGCTCTTCCGGTTCGCCCAATCCCGCGGCTTCCTGCCAGAGGGCAAGACCGCGCCAGAGCGTGTGACCCGAGCCCGAATCCGGCATGGCGAGAAATCGGTCCTGCCGCCCGAGTGGTTCTGGCGGCTTTACGAACTGGCCCCGGACGACCAATGCCGCGTCTGGTTGCTGCTGGGAGGCCTGGCGGGAATCCGCTCCGCGGAAATCGAACGCATCACCCCGAACTCGCTCCACTGGGACACCGGCTGGATCGCGCTCGACGAGACCCAGACCAAAGGCCACGCACAACTGCTCACGGGCCGTCCGAGGCTCATCCCCCTCCGGCCCGAACTGGCCAGCAAGCTCGAACCTCTCATGTCGAAGCTCTCGCTCCTGGTCGAGGGCCGCCCACAACATCGCATGGAGCCCATCGCCCGAGCGCTCCTCGGTCGCTGGCCACGCAATGGGCTCCGCGACTCGTATATCAGCTACCGGCTCGCCGAGATCGGCGACGTAGCCCGCGTCGCGGACGAATGCGGCAACAGCCCCCAGGAGATCTACCGCTCCTACAGGTCGATTCGCGATCTCGCCGGCAACCTGGTCACCCCGGACCAGGCAAAGAAATGGTTCTCGGGCGAAGTCGTGCCTCGCGGACCCGCTAGCGCGCGAGGAGGACGTACGGAAACACCGCGTCCTCGATCTTCGGCGCGACGTGCCGCCGCAGTTCGGAAGTGATCAACTCGTAGAACGCCTTCCACTGGTCGGGCCATATCGTCTGGCAGCCCCAGCTCGACGGGGAGTTGTAAGACCCCCGGTGGATGTTGATGCCGAAGTCGCCGGTCTCCTCATAGCCACCTCGGCCATTGGCGGGATCGCGCAGGACGGTCACCGGCCTCGCCTGCCGGAACGCCGGATGCCCGCCGGGTCGCCCCCACTTGTGCCAGCCGGGGCGATAGCGCCACACGCCGGGCTTCAGCGAAGCGAACGGTTTTCCGACGCCGGGATTCCATCCGCGGCCAACCGGATCCACGTTGCCGTTGAAAGCCGCGAAAGCGGTGGGACTCGCCACGATGATGGCGTCGTCGTAGATGTTCCGGTCGTTTCCGGGGCGACCCATGTCGCCGAACCAGCCGGGCCAGCCGACGACCGCCACCGGATCACGGACGCCGCACTCGACAAGGATCTCGGCCACCCGCTTCTCGGAGACCTTGGGACGCTGGGAAGGCACGATGGCACCCATGCGCTTTTGCCGGGTGTCAAAGTGACAACCTCATTGCCGCAATGGATTCGGGATCTCCACGCGCGCCGGGCTGACCCAGGCATCCCTCACGCTGCACTCGAAGGGCTGCATCCGGGAGAACGGCGGCCGCCCCGCCTTGGCCGCGATGGCAAAATCCAGCTCGGAGCAGAACCACACCTCCCGGCCCTCCCGCTCCCGCTGGAGTTCGGCGGCCGTCCGGTCCCGCCGGGCAAGAAACGCCCCGATGCCGGCGTAGTCGTAGCCCTTGCCATCCTGGGCGGCGGCGAATTCGGCAGCCTGCGCCACGGCCAAAGGATCAGGCGGATCCACGAAAGCCAACGCCCGCGCCGCGGCATCGGCTGGGACCGGATCCCGCCACACGACCCAATTCATCTCCCCCAGCGCCTCGGCAATCTTCCATCGCCCATCGGGCATCAGAAAAGCGGTTTTCACGTGCGCGAAAGGGCATCGTTGCCACCAGCGCAGCGCGGCCGCGGCGGGACCGGCACCAGGCTCGAACAGCGAGACGATCATCACGCCTCCCGCGCCGCCTTCTCGATCAGCCCCCAGCCCCAGCCAAGGAGCAGCAACGCGGCGGCCACCCAGGTTTCCTTCTTGGTGGGATCAAGCAGACCGTGGGCCGCGAGCCACCCGGCACCGACGGTCAAGGCATGGCGGGCAGAGGAACCGAGGATGGCCTTGGCGCGGGGGGAGGTCAGGAGTTTGGCGGCGATCTTGGCGGCGATGGCCCAGGTCATGAACCCAGGCGGATTGTCAACGGCACGAAAACTGTTGGCCCTCGTGAAGGGTTCTCGGCACAGTCTCGTCGATGCCGACGTTGAACTGGATCGGGAAGGAGGCGGTGGTGAATCACCACCTCCACGTCCCGTTCCATCTGCTCAAAGACGTGCCGGACATGTCCTGCGGTGACCCCGGCGCAGGCAACCTCATCGTCGAGGCCGACAACCTCGTCGGCCTGAAGGCGCTGCTGCCGTACTACGCGGGACGCGTAAAATGCATCTGCATCGACCCGCCCTACAACACCGGAAACGAGGGCTGGGCCTACAACGACAACGTGAACAGCCCCGTCATCCGCGAGTGGCTCGGCAAGGTCGTCGGCAAGGAGGGCGAGACCCTCGACCGGCACGACCGCTGGCTCTGCATGATGTACCCAAGGCTCGCGCTGCTGCGACAGTTCCTCGCGGAGGACGGGGCGATCTTCGTATGCATCGATGACAATGAGGTTCAGAGACTCCGCTTCGTGCTCGATGAGGTCTTCGGTTCTCAGAACTTCGTGGCGACCGTGCTATGGCAGAAGGTCTTTGCACCAAAGAACTCAGCGCGGCACTTCTCGGAAGACCACGATTATGTTGTGGTGTACGCCAAGCGCGCCGAGACATGGCGTCCGAATCTCATCCCTCGAAGTGCCGAGGCATCTGAACGCTACAAGAACCCAGACAACGATCCGCGCGGTCCATGGACGTCTGGGGATCTACAAGCGCGCAACTACTATTCGGAAGGCACCTACCCGATCACATGCCCGTCTGGACGGGTCATCCCCGGTCCCGGCTCAGGGATGTATTGGAGAGTCTCACGACCCAAGTTCCTCGAACTAGACTCAGATCGACGTATCTGGTGGGGGCCGAAGGGCAACAACATGCCCCGCCTGAAGAGGTTCCTAAGTGAGGTCAAAGAGGGCGTAATTCCGCAAACACTGTGGGTCCATTCCGAAGTTGGCCACACCCAGGAGGCGAAAAAGGAGCTGCTCTCGATCCTCAGTTTTGAAACTTCCCAGGACGTATTCATCACTCCAAAACCCACACGCCTGATCGAGCGCATTCTCCAGATTGCCACCAACCCTGGCGACCTCGTCCTCGACTCGTTCGGCGGATCGGGGACGACTGCGCATGCGGTGCTGAAGGTCAATGCTGCCACGCCCGATGCGGAGCCGCGCCGATTTATCATGGTGGAGTTGGAATCGAAGATCGCGCACGAGGTCACCGCCGAGCGCGTGCGCCGCGTGGCTGAGGGCTACAAGAATGCGAAGGGCGAGCGCGTCGAGGGCCTTGGCGGTGGCTTCCGGTACTGCACGCTGGGTGACCCGCTGTTCGACGAGGGTGGAACGATCCGCGAGACCGTCCGCTTCGCCGACCTTGCGCGGCATGTCTATTTCACGGAGACGGGCGAGCCGCTGCCGCGCGAGCGGGTCCCGAAGTCGCCGTTCCTCGGAGAATGCCGGGGCGTGGGCGTCTATCTCCTATTCAACGGCATCCTTGAAGACAAGAGTGCCGGTGGCGGCAACGTGCTGACGCGGGCCGTGCTTGCCAAGCTGCCTCCGTTCGCCGGGCCGAAGGTTATCTACTGCGCCGGCTGCCTGCTTGGCCGCGAGCGGCTGGCCTCCGAGAACATCGTCGTGCGACAGACGCCCTACGAGATCAAAGTCTCATGAAACAAAACACGGCGCAGGAGAAGGCGGAGGTGGTCGCAAAATGCGACCACCTCGCCCGGCCCAAGTTCTACAAATGATCACGCTCAAGAATTATCAGGTCCGCGTACTGGACTCGCTGCGGGAATTCTTCCGCCGCTGCTCGCAGGATGGCGGCCCCGAGAGGGCATTTGAGGCCGTCCAGGTCGGCAACGGGGCGCAGCCCGCGCCCTTCATCCCGGTACAGGCCGAGGGGCTGGCGGCGGGGATGCCCTATGCCTGCATCCGCGTGCCCACCGGAGGAGGCAAGACCATCCTGGCTTGCTACGCGGCCGGGATCGCAAAGAATGATCTCCTCCGCGCCGAGCGCGCCGTCGTCCTGTGGCTCGTGCCCAGCAACACGATCCTCGAACAGACCGCCACCGCGCTGCGGGACCAGCGCCATCCCTACCGGCGTGCGCTGGACGTGGCCTGCGGCGCGGTCGAGGTCGTGACGATCGAGGAGGCGCTGCGCCTGTCGCGCGCGACCCTCGATGGCCAGACCGTCGTGATCGTCGCCACGATCCAATCCTTCCGCGTCGAGGACATCACGGGCCGCAAGGTCTACGAGCAGAACGGCTCTTTTGCCGAGCATCTCCTCAACGTCCCGCCCGACCGGATGGTCGACCTGATGCCCGGCCCCGACGGCAAGCCGGTGCCCTCGCTGGTGAACATGCTGCGGTTGCGCCGCCCGGTCGTGATCGTCGATGAGGCCCACAACGCGCGGACGGAACTCTCGTTCGCCACACTCGGCAACGTCCGGCCCTCCTGCATCATCGAGTTCACCGCGACCCCATCGCGGGAATACCCCAATCCCTCGAACGTGCTGCACCACGTCTCGGCCGCCGAACTGAAGGCGGCGAACATGGTGAAGCTGCCCCTGCGCGTCATCACCCGCCACCCCGGCCAGCGCGACCAGTTGCTCGCCGAGGCGATCTCTTTGCGGGCGGACCTCGAAAAACTCGCAGACGCCGAGGCGCAGAGGACCGGCGAGTACATCCGCCCGATCCTCCTGATCCAGGCGGAGCGCGTCGATGGCTGCGGGCCTTTGCGCGAGCGCCTCGCGGCAGATTTCGGGGTCGCGAAAGACCAGATAAAGATATCGGTCGGAAGCCTCGACGAGCTTCCGTCCGCGGAGGAGATCGCCTCCCAGAAGTGCCCCGTGCGGGTCATCATCACGGTGCAGAAGCTGCGGGAGGGCTGGGACTGCCCGTTCGCCTACGTGCTGTGCAGCCTGAAGGAGACGCGGTCGGCCACCGCCATCGAGCAGATCGTCGGGCGCATCCTGCGTCTGCCCCGCGCCACGGCAAAACAGCACCCCGACCTCAACTGCGCCTACGCGTTTTCCGTTTCCGGCTCCCTCTCGGAAGTCCTGTCAGAGCTGCGCGACGCGCTGGAGAGCAACGGTTTCACCGCCGCCGAGGCCGAGAGGATCATCATCCCGGTCCCGCAGGGCGTCCTGCCGCTCGGCGTCCAGCCCAAGACCGTGACCCTGGAGCCATCGGAGATCGACGCCGCCGCCGCAGAGGCCGGGGTGACCGCCCTCGGCGGCAAGGCCCGGATCGATCTGGCCGCCGGCGCTATCACCATCCTCGTGCCCCTCGACAGGGGCGAGACCGAGCGGCTAAAGGGCTGCGTCAAATCAGATGAGGCCAAAACAAAGATCGAGGAGGCCGCCGCCACAGTACGGGAGGCCGAGCGCGCATTCGGTGGGACCGGCGAAACGAGGCTCCCATCCCCCTACGAGCGCCAGCTCGATTTCATCGTGCCCTTGCTCTGCGTGCGCGAGGGCCACGAGCTTTTTGAGTTCGAGAGCACATTCCTCATCGAGCACCCGTGGCGGCTGAGCCAGAAAGACGCCACCCTGCCAGAGCAGTACGATCCCCTGGTGCGACCCGGAGGGAAGATCGGCCAACTGGATGTCGCGAGATCTGGCAAGGTCGAGGCCAAGGCCCTCGGCGATACGACGGAAGATTTTGTAGGCACTCTCCACCAGCAGGTGCTCGCGCTGGGCGCCCTCCCCGAATGGACCATCGAGGCCCTGGTGGGCTGGCTGGATCGCCAGATCGACCACCAGGACATACCGGTTGGCGAATCCGGCGCGTTCCTGCTCAAGGCCCTCCGCGGCATCATGGCGAAACGCGGCATCGGCGATGTCGGCGCGCTCGTGCTGGACCGCTACCGCCTGCGCGATGAGATCGACGCCCTCATCGGGCGCCACCGCGAGTCCGAGCGCAGGGCCGCTTTCGAGCGATTTCTCCTGCCCGAGGGACCCCTCGCGGTGGACGCGGCGCAGGCCATCAACTTCAAGAACATGAGCTACGAGCCGAGCTGGCTCTACGATGGCGCCTTCCAATTCCAGAAACACTACTTTGGCCCGCGCGTGGGCGAATTGGCCGAGAAGCGACAGGATGGATCGTTGACCGAGGAGTTCCAGTGCGCGCAGTTCCTGGACTCCCTCGCCGAGGTGGCGTTCTGGGTGAGGAACCTCTCGCGCAAGAAAACGTCCTTCCGCCTCCAGACATCGAAAGACTGGGTCTACCCGGACTTCGTGTGCCAGCTCAAGGACGGGCGAGTCCTCGTGGTCGAATACAAGGGCGCCCACCTCATGGCTGACGCAGCCGAGAAGCGCGCCGTCGGTGCAGTCTGGGCATCCCGCAGCCGCGGGCGGTGCCTATTCGTCATGCCGACGGAGACGAATTTCTCCGACATCAGTCGGATTGCTGCAAGAGAATAG
>JADLBR010000197.1 GCA_020847615.1 Verrucomicrobiia bacterium | reverse complement strand
TCTTCCCTCCCTCGTCCGGTGGGCTCTGGCAGTTGGCGCATCGGCCGCATTGGCGGCGGCGCCGCCGCCCAACGTGATCATCATCCTGGCCGACGATCTGGGCTATGGTGATTTGGCCTGCTACGGTCACCCAAAGTTCAAGACGCCGAGTTTGGATCGCATGGCGGCGGAGGGTGCGCGGTTGCTGCAATTCAACTGCCCCGCCCCGTTCTGCGCGCCGACGCGCGCGTCGCTCATGACGGGCCGGTACCCGTTCCGGTGCGGGATGACGCAGAATCCGACACCGGACGCGGGTCCGGAGGCCGACGCGCTGGCGCTGCCCGCGGGCGAGGTCACCCTCGCGCAGGTGCTGAAGGGGGCGGGTTACGCGACGGGCATGATCGGCAAGTGGCACCTCGGCCACAAGGATCCCTCGGTGCTCCCCACGGCCAGGGGTTTTGATTCGTACTTCGGCATCCCGTATTCCAACGACATGCGCCCCGTGAAGCTCTTGCGCGGCACGGAGACCGTCGAGTATCCCGTGGTGCAGGCCACGCTGACGCGCCGGTACGCGGACGAGGCCGCCGCCTTTATCCGGTCGCATCGCGATGGGCCGTTCTTCCTGTATTTCGCAGAGGCCATGCCGCACAAGCCGCTGGCGGCGTCCGAGTCATTTTACCAGCAGAGTGGCGCCGGGCTCTACGGCGATGTCATCGCGGAGCTGGACGCGAGCGTCGGGGCCGTGCTTGCGGCGGTGAAGGACGCCGGCATCGACGGGCGCACGATGGTGTTTTTCACGAGCGACAATGGCGCGTGGTTCGGCGGCAGCACGGGTGGGCTGCGGGGCATGAAGGGCGCCTCGTGGGAGGGCGGTTATCGCGTGCCGATGATCGCCCGTTGGCCCGGCAAGATCCCCGCCGGCCACACGAGCGCGCAGCCGGCCGTGATGATGGACCTCTTCGCCACGGTGCTCGCCGCGACGGGCGCCAAGATGCCCGACGGGCGGATCGTCGACGGACGGGATATCATGCCGCTGCTCACCGGCGATGCCGCGTCGCCCCACGAGGCCATCTTCGGCCACCAGGGATCGCGCCTCGCGACCGTGCGCGATGCGCGCTGGAAGCTCCACGTCCTGCGCGCCCACGAGCTCAAGCTAAAGGCCGGCGACGACGGCCGCTGGATCGATCCGCGCGCCCCCGATGGCGTCACGATCCTCGCCCCCTACGAGCAATACCAGCCGTCGGACCATCCCGGCCTCCAGACCGGCGTCGCGCCCGCGCCGATGCAGTTGTTCGATTTGGTCGCGGACCCCGGCGAACAGCGCGACGTCGCCGCGCAGCATGCGGAGGAGATCCAGCGCCTCAAGGCGCTCTACGACGCCATGAACAAGGACGTGCCCGAGGTTAAAGAGGCCAAGCGCCTGCCGCTCAAGACGGAGAAGAAATGAGGGCGATCGTCGCGGCCATAGCCTACGCCTTCGCGCTCGCCTCGGGGGCCTTTGCCGCGGAACCCGAGATCCTCTTCCGGGACGATTTCCGGGGCGGGCTGGCCGCGGGCTGGTCCTGGATCCGCGAGGAACCGGGCGCGTGGCGCGTGACCGATCAGGGCCTCGAGGTGCGCATCCAGCCCGGCAACATGTGGGGCAAGGCGAACAACGCGAAGAACGTCCTCGTGCGCCCCATCCCCGATCCCGCGGCCCAGCCCATCGAGGTCGCCGTGACCGTGTCCAACAAACCCGCCTGCCAGTACGAGCAGGTGGATCTGGTCTGGTACTACGACGATGCCCACATGGTGAAAATCGGCCAGGAGCAGGTGGACAACGTCCTGTGCCTCGTGATGGGTCGCGAGGAGGGGGACAAGACGAAGACCTTGGCGAAGATCCCGATCGACGCACTGTCGCTGGAGGTGAGGTTCATCGCCTCGGGCGACACGATCAGAGGGCAGTACCGGCCCACCGGCACGGAGGGATGGAAGGATGCCGCCGAGTGTTTACTGCCGAAGCGTGGCGAACCCAAGGTCAGCCTCCAGGTCTATCAGGGGCCGAAGGACGCCGAGCGGTGGGCGCGTTTCAGCGGGTTCCGGGTCGTCCGCGCGAAATAGGACGCGCCGCCGCGGCGCATCCGGGCTCTGAGTGACGGATGAGAGAGCTGCTGTTCAGATTGGCATCGGTCGCGTTCCTCGCGGCGACGGCATTCGCCGAGACGGAGGTCGCCGTCAGGAACGCGGGTTTTGCCGAGGGTGTCGATGCCGGTGGCGTGCCGGCGGGCTGGTCGGTCTATGGCGGGCGCGATGCGGGCCGGAGGATCGCAGTTGTTGAGGATGGGGGGGCCGGCAAGGCGGTGCTGATCGACGATGGTGATCCTTCGGCCGAGGTCGGGTTGACGCAGGTGGTGCCGATCGTGCCCGACACAGGCTACGCGTTGAGGGTCAGGGTTCGCGCGGTGCCGGGCGCTTCTGCGGCGGGCGCCCACGCGCAGCTTCGGTTCCTGCCTTCGGGCACCTACGAGCAGGTGTCCCTGAACCCCAGGCGCGCGGACGGGTATGAGGAGATTGCCGTCCAAGCCATGGCGCCGCCGGGCACGCGCGCAGCCCAGATCTACCTCTACACGCACCGCGGGCCGACGCCCAAAGTGCTCATCGGGGGCGTGCGGCTCGTGTCTGGCGTGCTCCCGTCACAGCCACCGCCAACCCCGGTGCCTCCCCAGTATGCTTCGGTCAAGGATCCCTGCCTCACGACACACCTCGTCCGCGAAGGCAGGCCCACCGCGCGCATCGTCGCGCCGAAAACGGGTGTCTATCAGGCGCAGGCGTCGCGGATTCAGGCGGCGGTGCAAGGGCGGACGGGCTGCCTGTTGCCGGTCATCGCCGATGACGCGCCCGAGGCCGCGGTGCCGATCAGTGGCAACCTCGTCGTCCTCGGCAATCGTTCGACGAACGCCACGATCTCGGAACTCTATAACCGCTATTTCCTGTTGACCGACCTCCGCTATCCGGGCCCTGGCGGTCACGAGGTGCGGACGTTGCACAATCCCTGCGGCGGCGGTCACAACGTCATCGTCGTCGGCGGGAGCGACGCGACCGGGGTGGACCGGGCCACCGACGCGATGATCGCGGCGCTCGGGCGAGCGCGTGGGCCGACCGCGGCATCGCTATCGGTCGATTGGCTCATGGAGATCAAGCTGGGCGATGGCATGGCGGTGCCGCGCGACGTGCGCGAGATGGAGACATGGGAGGCATCGGCCGGCTATCGCTCGGTCGGCTACTTTGGATGGAACAGCATCAGCAAGCGCATGGCGGCCTACTACATGAGCGGGGATCCCTTCCACGCGCGCGAGGCGCTGCGGCTCGCGTTTCCCGACAGGCGGGCCTTCGGGGAGATCGCGGAGATCGACGAGGAGCGCATCGAGAACAAGGAGGATCCGCTGGCCGGGCCGTACCATTACAACGCGCACCTGATGATCCTGTTCTGGGATCTGATCGAGGAGAGCCCCGTGTTCAGCGACGCGGAGCGCCTCAGGGTCACCAACGCGTTCGCGCGGCAACTGGCCCACCGCAAGGACGAGGGCGTGTACGGCCTGACGCGTGCCCCTTCCGCGGTGGGCTCGCGCCACGGCCAGTGGTCGGCGATTTCGCTCTATTGCCTGGGCCG
>JADLBR010000196.1 GCA_020847615.1 Verrucomicrobiia bacterium | reverse complement strand
TAACCCGGACATTTCACAGCCTTGCGGGCTGTGAAGTGTCCGGGCTCTGGGAAAACCGCGCGATAGCAACAGGTTGGGATGGAGACGCGCGCTCCCAAACACCATTTTTCGAAATCACAAACTGTTGACCGCGTTTCCAGTGCCGAAAACCGATCGGGGACCCGTATTTCAGAGCGCGGCTTTCCTTTGAGCCTGCATATTTCGCGCATGCGCGTGAAATATGCAGGCTGAGCCTTGTTGGCGCGCGGGGACGCGGGGAGGTTGCTGGCGGCTCGTGGAGTCGGAGCCCCGTAGCCACGGTCGCCAGACCGTGGACCCGCGGGCAGGTCGAACGATCTGGCAGCCGCCGGACCCGGTGGGCCACATTCTCCCAAGCCGGTGGCGCCACCCGAGGGCGGCACCACCGGGGCAGAAAATGTGGCCGATCGCCTCGGGCGATTGGCGTCCAAACGCTGACGCGTTCGGCTACGGGAAGCGATGCGGCAATTTTCGAGTCAGGATCCTCGGGTTTTCCGGGGCTCACTCGGGGACGTACTCGTAGAGGAAGAAATCGCCGGCGGCGGCGCGCAGCTTCAGCATGGGGGGGACGGCGCGGGCGCCATGGAGGCGAGCGGCGAGTGTCTGGTCGAGGCCGCGAATCCGGAGGGCCTCTTCCTCCGTGTGGTTGCCGAGCCCGAGGAGCCGGATGGCCTGGCTCAGGACGCGCCCCGGGTGGTCGGTGACGACCCAGCGGATCTTGCGGCGGTCGAGGATCTCGCGGCACTTGCGCCAGTCGGGCTGTGTGAAGAAACGCGCGACGTCCACATTCCCGGCGATGCTCTCGTGCGAGCTGCTGGCCACGATGGGCGCACCGCTGAAGTAGAGCAGTGGGGGCGAGATCCACCAAGGGGCCAGGATACCGCCCTCCGGGGATATGTTCTTCGCGACGAGGCGGAGGTCGGAGTCCCTGTAGGGCGATCGGGCGGCCGAGACGTCCCATGCGTGCACGTAGTAGACAAAGACGGGAACGAAGAGGAAGAACCAAACGACCGGCTGCCAGAAGCGTCCCGGCAGGCTCATGAGGAGCGGCACGGCGAACAGGCAGCAGGCGGCGGCGAGGAGGGAACCCCAGCGCATGTACCAGAAAGAGAGCGCGGTCAGCAGGATGGTGATCGATGCGAGCAGCACGAAAGGCTGGCGCTGGAGCTTGAGGTACCGGGATCCCAGGAACAGCGTGACCGGCAGGGCCCAGATCCAGCCGCCGAACCAGAACGTGAACCGCAGTGGTCCGGTGCCCGCGAGTTCGCCGATTTCGGCGAGCCAACGGCGCAGGTAGGGGAGCGTGTCGGGGTCGATCTGGGGACGGGTCCAGCCGTCGATGGCGAGGGCGAGCGCGCAGCCGGCGGCCAGGCATATCCACCAGGTGGGCCGGCGCAGGAGGATGCCCCGCCAGTCAAAGAGGCACTGGATGATGATGACCGCCACCAGGAGCACGAGCGGCTCAAAGAGGGACGTCCAGAGCGCCAGGGCCCACGCGATTCCGCCCGCGGCCTGCATCAGACGGCCCTGCGGCCAACGGATGAGGCAGACCTCGAGCGCGATGCCGACGGTGACCAGGAGGAGGATCAGGCTCTGGTGGTCGGGTCTCCCGATGTTCTGTCCCCACGCCAGGGTGGGAAGTATGGCGTAGGCGGCGAGCGTGAAGAACCTCGCGACTTGGCCCAGGTACAGGCCGCACCACCACCAGAGGAAGAACAGGAGGGCCAACCCGAGCACCGGGGAGATCCAGGCGCCGGCGATGTCGATCGGGTTGCCGCAGAAGGGGCGGAGCGCCGCCGCCAGCGCGAGGATCATGTAGTCCAGCAGCGACGTGGTGTGGGGGCGGATGCCCGCGGGGTAGTTCTCGAAATCGTGCCAGCGCAGGGGGTGGAGGGGATCTTGCGCCAATCTCTCGACCCGCGCCATGCGCGTATAGCAATCGGGGTCGAGGTAGGTGATGCCGCGCTCGGAGAAAACGTCTTCGCGCTTGGTCGATCGGGTCAGGAGGCAGACGGCGGCCAGGATGAACAGGAGCGCCGCGTGGAGGGCGATGCGCGAGATGCTCTGGGCTTTCACGGAAGGGGCGGTGTCGATCAGCCGTAGCTCTTGGAGAACCGCTTTTTCTCGCCGCCCTCGTCCCCGCCCTCCTTGGGGGCCTCGGTCTTCGTGGCGGGCGATTCGGGGGCGGGGCGCGGCTTCTCCGCGTCGCCGGCTGCGGGGCCGGCCGCCGAGGCGGTGTTGACGGTCTCCACGAAGGCGAGGCGCATGTTGGAGAGCGCGTTATCGAGCAGGGTGGCCTCCTCGGCGGAGAGGTTGCCGCGCGTCTTGTGCTGCATCATCTCGAGTTGGTCGATGAGCACGCGGGCCACGTCGAAGTGGGGTTCGGCCTCTTCGCCGCCCGGGCCGCCGAGGCGGCCGAGGGAGAAGAGGATATTCTGGCTCTGCATGATCACGAACTGCGCGAAGCGGGCAGACATTTCGTCTGCCGCAGAAGGGTCGTCCTTTTGGCTCACGGGGGGGATGCTATCTCGGGGGGCGGACGATGGCAATCACGCAACGATCCTCGAGGAGGTGGCGGCGGGCGACCTCGGCCACCTGGGCCGGCGTGACGGCGCGGACGCGATCGGCGTACGCCTGCTCGAAACCCGCGCCGAGTCCGTAGAGTTCGTCGAGGGCGACCGCGTAGGCGTAGTTGCCATTCTTTTGCTTGGCCATCTGCTGGGCCGCGATGAGCTTCGTCTTGGCGCGCGCGATCTCCTCCTCGGTGAGCCCGGATTCTCGGAGTTTGGCGGCCTCGGCCAGGAGGTCGGTGACGACGGCATCGGCCTTTTCGGGCGAGGTGCCCGCGTAGAGGACGAAGTGGCCTGGGATCAGGCCGATGCTCTGGGCGGCGCCGACGAAGTAGGCGAGGCCCTGCTCCTCGCGGATCCGGATGAAGAGGCGCGAGCCCATGTCGGCGAGGGCCTCGGTGAGCACCTCCATGGCGAATCGATCGGGGCTGTCGATGGCGACGCCCGGGAAGCCGATCTGAATGACGGCCTGGGATTTGTCCATGGTCTCTTCGGCGCGCCGGGGTTGCGTCGCGGTCGCGGGCGGGTCGATCCGCGGGATGGGGGGGGCATCGCCGCGCGGCATCGCGCCGAAATGATCCCGCGCCATCTTGCGGACGGCGGCGGGGTCGACGTCGCCAAAGACGGCGATGACGGTGTTGGAGCCCGCGCAGAGGGCGCGGTGGAAGGCCCGGAGGTCCTCCGGGCCGATGGCGCGGAGGGTGTCCTCGCGACCCAGCGGGTTCATGGCGTAGGGGTGCGCGTCACCGTAGAAATTCTTCCTGAGCAGATTGCGGCAGACGGCCATCACCTGGTCGCGCTCGGCCTGGATGGCCTTGAGCTGCTTGTCCTTCTCCTTGTCGACCTCGTCGGGCGGGAAGGAGGGATTGAGGAGGATGTCGGAGGCGATCTCCATGCCGCGGCCCAGGTCGCGGCTCAGCACGTCGACCGCGACGAGCGCGCTATTGTAGGCGC
>JADLBR010000195.1 GCA_020847615.1 Verrucomicrobiia bacterium | reverse complement strand
GCCCTGTCACGTCGCGGCGGGCGCCGAAGCCGAAACGCTCCCAGAGGGCGAAAAATGAGTGCAACAACCGAGAAAACCCAGCGCGGCCCGAGGGATTCGAACCCCCGACCCTCTGATCCGAAGTCAGATGCTCTAATCCGCTGAGCTAGGGCCGCTCTGCAAAGATCGTATAGCCCCTCTCGGACGAGCGCGCAAGCCCCCTTGTCCGCAGCGCCCGGAGGAGCGCGTCGCCGCACGCTCACGGCCTTTGACTCTGGCGCGCCATGCCCCACAGTGATCCCATGGCGACCGCCCAAATCCGAATTCAAGATCTGGAGGCATGGTGCCACATCGGCGTCCCCGAATCCGAGCGCGCCCACCCACAGCGCCTCCTTCTGGATATTGGCTTCGAGACTCCCACCAACGATAACGACCACATCGCCGCCACGGTGGACTATTTTGCCGTGTGCCAGGCCGCGCTTGAGGTGGCGCAGTCCCGGCCCCGGCAACTCATCGAAACCCTGGCCCGCGATGTGCTGGCGGTTCTCGCAGAACGCTTTCCCATCCGCAGTGCCAGGGTCCGCGTGCGCAAATTCTCGGTGCCGGGCACGGGCGAGGTCTCGGTCGAGATCGGTGGCACCTGACCCGGCCCCCCTTCGCCATGGAATGCCCGCCTCCATCCGACCTCACCGAGCACGACCGCGCGCGATACGAGTGGCAGATGTGGGTCGAGGGTTTTGGCGAGATCGGCCAGCGCAGGCTGAAGGCCGCGACCGCTTTTGTCTCACGGGTCGGCGGCGTCGGTGGGACCGCCGCGTACTACCTCGCCGCCGCCGGGATCGGGCGCCTGATCCTGGCCCACGGTGGCAACGTCCAGCCGTCTGACCTCAATCGACAGCTGCTCATGACACACGACTGGCTCGGCAAACCCCGCATGGAGTCCGCCGTCCGGCGGTTGCGCGAACTCAACCCGAGCGTCGAAGTCACCGGCATCCCGGAGAATGTGTCCCAGGAGAACATTGCCCGCCTCGCCGCCGGGGCCGACATCATCATCGACGCGGCCCCCCTCTTCGCTGAGCGCCACGCGATGAACCGCGAGTCGGTGCGGTTGCGCATACCCATGGTCGAGTGCTCCATGTACGAGTGGGAGGCCCACCTCACCATCTTTATCCCCGGCGAGACCCCGTGCCTTTCTTGCCTCTACCCCGAGGATCCCGCGCACTGGCGGCGCCAGTTCCCCGTTCTCGGTGCGGTCTCCGGCACCGTGGGCGCCATGGCCGCCGCCGAGGCCATCAAGTACCTGGCTGGCCTTGGCCACAACCTGGCTGGCTCGCTGCTCTCCATCGACCTCGGGTCCATGCAATTTCGCCGTCTGGCGATTCGCCGCGATCCAGCCTGTCTGGTTTGCGCGGATACCACCCACTGAATCCCCCGGCGGTGCTGCCCGCACCCCCCGATTTGTCACACAACTGTAACCTTTGGGTCGCTCGTTTGTCACCGCTGCGATCCATACCTGTCACGTTCACTATGCTAAAACGTCGCAGTTCTGACACGCGGGCGACATCCCGCCCCGAATCGTCCGCGGCGAGACAGCACCACACCACCAAGGACAGCTAGACCGAATCCCCCTATGAGACACAGACTCTGCCCGATCGCCATTGCGGCGCTCATGCTGCAACCCGGCGCCCCATCAGCCGCCCAGACCAGCAACGCGATCCTCGACCTGTTGGTCCGCAAGGGAGTCATCACCGAAACGGAGGCCGAACAGGTTCAGGCGCAGGCCGAGAAGGAGACGGCAAAAGCCGTCGAGGCCAATTCCAAACTCAAGCTGCCACCCTTCGTGAAGGCCCTCGAGCTCCATGGCGACCTCCGCATGCGCTCGGAGTATTTCGGTGTCGAAACACCGCAGGACGTCCAGCCCGACGACTGGCGGTACCTCCCGCCAAACGACGACCGGCTCCGGTTCCGCGCGCGGGCGCGCATCGGCGGGACCGTCGCTTTCCAAGATTGGGGCAAGGTCGGGGTCCAGCTCACCACGAGCCCCGACAGGGACCCGATCTCCACGAACCAGACTTTCCAGGACACCTTCACGAAGAAGGAAGTCTATTTCGACCTGTTCTTCGCCCAGCTCACGCCCCCGTGGGCCAAATGGTTCACGGTCACCGTCGGCAAGATGAACAACCCGATCTGGCAGCCGCACTTCGCGTCTCCGATGCAGTACGACAACGACGTCACCCCCGAGGGCCTCGCCGAGCAGATCAGTTTCACGCTCGGACCAAAGGACGAGTGGCGCCTCTTCGCAAACTTCCTTCAGGCCCCCCTCGACGAGATCGCCATGAGCACGGCCGACCCGTTCCTCTACGAGTTTCAGGGCGGCGTCGAGGCCAAACTCGGCACGGTCGCGTTCACCGCCGTCGGGGGTGCGTACTTCACGCAGAGTCTCGACGGCATGGGCATCCAGAATTCCGGCCTTCCCGCCGCCAGCGCCTCGCCCAATCGCGGCAACCTGGCTGGTTTCAATCCGCTGGTGGGCGGCACGACCTACGCCGACGACTTCACGGTCGCCTACGGCCGCGCGGAACTCGCCTGGACGATCTCCGAAGACAAGTTTCTCGGCACCCCCTGCGTGCTGACCTTTTCCGGCGAGTACATGAAGAATCTCGGCGGGCGGTTCGAGGATGACCGCTTCCACGACACCGGGGTCGAGATCGTCGACCCCGATCAGACCGAGGCATACGCCGGCCAGATCATGTTCGGCAAAGCCAAGAAGACCGGCGAATGGCAGCTGGCGTACCAGTACAAGCATCTGGAGGCGGACGCCACGTGGGACGCCATCACCGATTCCGACTATGGCTACGGTGGCACCGACCGCCGCGGCCACGTGGTCAAGCTCGCCTACAACATGCGCGAGTGGTGGCAGCTCGGATTCGCCGGATTCATCACCGAGAAGATCAGCCATCGCCCCAACTCGGGCAACAGCACGCGCGGGCTCGAGGGCGAGGACCTCCTGCGCATTCAGATCGATTCGGTCTTCAAATTCTAGCAGCCTGTCGGACTTAGCCAAGTCTGACGAGGCTGCTAGAAAGCAAAACCGCCTTATTCCAAGGCAGTTATGATGGGCAAGACCCAGATGTGGCACCGTGCCTGAGCGACTGCAACGAATCGTGCTCTCGTTGCATAACTCCTTTGTTCGCAAATAGAAGGCGGTTTT
>JADLBR010000194.1 GCA_020847615.1 Verrucomicrobiia bacterium | reverse complement strand
GAAATCACAAACTGTTGGCCGCGTTTCCAGTGCCGAAAACCGATCGGGGACCCGTATTTCAGAGCGCGGTTTTCCTTTGAGCCTGCATATTTCGCGCATGCGCGTGAAATATGCAGGCTAGCTCGAGAATTGCCGCATCGCATCCCGTAGCCGAACGCGTGCGCGTTTGGCCGCCAAAGCCTCACGGCTTCGGCCACATTTTCCCAAGCCTGCGGCCCCCGCGACTACCCGTCCCGCGCCAGATCCCACACGACCCTGCCGCCCACGATGGTCTTCACGGCGCGCCCCTTGAGGTGAGCGCCATGCCAGGGGGTGTTGTGGGATTTGCTCGCAAACGTTGACCGATCAACGACCCACTCCATGCCCGGATCGATCAGGGTGATGTCGGCGTCCGCGCCGGGCCCCAGGTGCCCCTTGTCGGCGAGCCCGAGCAGCTTGGCCGGATTGATCGTCAGTTTCCGGAGGATCTTGGCCAAGGGCAACTTGTGGTGGTGGTGCAGGGCCTGGAACAGCACGCCGAGCGCCGTCTCCAGACCGACGATCCCGAATGGCGCGGCCTCGAACTCCACCTCTTTCTCGTACGAGCAATGGGGCGCGTGATCCGTCGCGAGGATCTCGATGGTCCCATCCTCCAGCCCCTCCACGAGCGCCTCGATGTCCCTCGCGGTGCGCAGGGGCGGGTTCATCTTGAAGTTCGTGTCGAAATCCTGCACGGCGGCATCCGTGAGCGTCAGGTGATGCGGGGTCGCCTCTCCGGAGATCCGGACGCCGCGCTGCTTGGCCTCGCGGATGATCCGCACGCCGCCGGCCGTCGTGACGTGCTGGCAATGGACGTGGTGCGACGTGAACTCGGCAAGCAGCGCGTCGCGCGAGATGATCATCTCCTCCGCGATCGCCGGCCATCCCGGCAACCCCAGCAGCGTGCTCCAGTAGCCCTCGTTCATCGCGCCGCCCGCCGACAGGTTGAAATCCTGGCAATGATCCAGGATCGGCAACCCGATCATGCCCGCGTACTCGAAGGCCCGGCGCATCAGTTCGGCATTCTGCACGCACTGCCCGTCATCGCTCACCGCCACCACGCCCGCCCTCTTCAGCGAGGCCAGCGGCGCCATCAGCTCGCCCTTCTGCCCCTGCGAGATGCACCCCGTGAAAAACACGTTGACCGCGGCGCGCTCCTCGGCCCGCTGCCGCATCCAGGCGATCGCGCTCGCAGAATCCGCCGGCGGCGTCGTGTTCGGCATCGCCACCACCGAGGTGAATCCCCCGCGCGCCGCGGCCCGCGTGCCCGAGGCGATGTCCTCCTTGTCCGGCCTGCCCGGCTCGCGCAGGTGCACGTGGACGTCGATCAGCCCCGGGGCGACCACCAGCCCCCTCGCGTCGATCACCTCGTCGGTCGCCGCCATGGCGACGCCCGCCCCATCGACGATGCGCCCCCCGATGGCCACCACGTCGCGCACCTCCTCGGCGCCGTTGGCGGGATCGATCACCAGCCCGCCCCGGACCCTCAGCACGCCCTGCGCATGTTTCGGCCCGCTCATGCGATCCCCTCCGCCACGGTCTCCGGCGCCTGCCCCCCATTCAGCAGGTAGAGCACCGCCATCCGCACCGCGAGCCCGTTGGTCACCTGCTCCAGGATCACCGAGTTCGGGCCGTCGGCCAGCTCGCTCGTGATCTCGACGCCCCGGTTGATCGGCCCCGGATGCATGATCAGCGCGTCCGGCTTGCATCGCTCCATCCGCTCCGGCGTCAGCCCGAAAAGCGACACGAACTCCCCTATGCTCGGAAACATCATGTGCTGCTGGCGCTCGTGCTGCACGCGGAGCAGGTATATGACGTCGGCCCTCGGCAGCTCCCGGTCAAAATCGTGCGAGACCTCCACGCCCAGGTCGCGGAAGACGTCCGGGAGCAGCGTCGTCGGCCCACAGAGCACCACCTTCGCCCCGAGCTTCGTCAGCGCCCAGATGTCGGAACGCGCGACCCGGCTGAAGAGTATGTCCCCCGCGATGAGCACCCTCAGGCCCTCGATGCGCCCCCGCTTCTCCAGGATCGTGAACGTGTCCAGCAGAGCCTGCGTGGGATGCTCGTGCGCCCCGTCGCCCGCATTGACCACCGAGCAGCCCAACCGTTCCGCGATGAACTGCGCCGCGCCCGCCGCCTTGTGCCGCAGCACCACGAAGTCCGCCTTCAGCGCCTCCAGGTTCCTCACCGTGTCCTTGAGCGTCTCGCCCTTCCGGAAGCTGCTGGTCTCGGAATGCACGGCCACCACGTCCGCGCTCATCCGCTTCGCAGCCAGTTCGAACGAGATCCTCGTCCGCGTGCTCGGTTCCACGAACAGATTCACCACCGTCTTGCCCCTCAGCGCCGGGACCTTCTTGATCTCGCGCCGGATCACGTCCTTGAACGTGCGCGCCGCCGCGTGCACCTCCCGAATCTCGTCCGCGTCCAGGTGCTGGATGGACACGAGATCCTTGTGCCGCCAGACGCTCATGGCTCCACCACCATCACGTAGTCCTCTCTCACGCGCACCCTCTGCCCTTTCACCGTGGGGATCTCCGCCCCCACGAAGTCCGGCGATATCGGCAACTCGCGGTGACCGCGGTCCACGAGGACCGCAAGCTGTATGCGCTCCGGACGCCCGTAGTGGTGCAGGGCCTCGAACGCCGCGCGCACCGTCCTCCCCGAGTACAGCACGCTGTCCACCAGCACCACGGTGGACCCGGAAAGGCTCCCGGGCAGTTCCGTCGCCTCCGGGACCGGCAGCCGGCTGCCCAGATCGTCACGGTGAAACGACACGTCCAGCGTCCCGCACCTCACCGCCACCCCGGAGATCCGCTCGATATGGGAAGCGATGCGTTGGGCCAAGGGCACGCCCCCCTTCTGAATCCCAAGCAGCATCACCGCACCCAGGTCCGGATTCCGCTCGACGATGGCCCGCGCGATCCGATCCAGCGCCCCCTCGATCGCCCCCGCGTCCATCACGCGCCGCCCCTTGGGCGGTGCCGGATCATGCCCCATGCCATGCCCCCGGCTCGCGTCGCCCCCGCGATCCCCAGAGGGCAATATCACTGCGCATGTTGCTCCGCTAACCTCTTCTGGCGCGAGGCCCGCCAGCTCGCCCTGTGCGTCTTCGTCCAGTCCAACAACGCCTTCTCGAATCCCACGTCGTGACCCGCCTTCTCGCTCTCGAGCCACTTGTGCCTCAAGATCTCCTCGCGCTCCGCAAGGAACTCCCTGTAGAGCAGTGAGTTCTTCAGCAGCTCATCGGCCTGCTCGCTGGTATGTCTATCGCTCACCAACCGGACCACCTCTTGTACTACTTTGGATGCCCATGCTACCACGAATCCTCAAAACGGGAACAACGGAAATTGTAAAAAAACTAGCCCATCGCCCCGCGGGGGTACACGCGTGCCCCAATTTCCGCACGCGGATTGCGCCCCTTCATCGGCCACGTCACCCCGACGCACCATGCTTCCTTGAACCCTAATATTCCACCGGGATGGGCTCCCCGTCAAGTGCCGCATGCAACCCGCGCGATACGTCGGGCCGCCGCTCGGGGGTTCCTTCGTCAGTCGACCTCGATGATGAGGCCCTTGAGGTATTCCGATTCCGGCATCGTCAGCAGCACGGGATGGTCGGGGCCCTGTCCGCGGCGCTCGATCAGGCGGGCGGATCGTCCGGCATCGCCCGCGGACGCCCGGACGACGTCCTCGAACATGCCCGCATCCACGTGGTGGGAGCAGCAGAAGGTCGCCAGGACGCCTCCGGGTTCCACCATGCCAAACGCGCGCACGTGGATCTCCCGATACCCGCGCAGCGCGTCCTCCACGCGGGAGCGGGATCGCGTGAATGACGGCGGGTCGAGGATGACCAGGCCGAACTTCCGCCGCTCGCGTTCCGCGAGGCGCAGCCAGTCGAAGGCGTTCTGCATGTGCCATCGGACGGCGGCGCCGTTGAGTTCGGCGTTGCGTCGCCCGCAGGCCACGGCCGCGTCGTTGGCCTCCACCGCCTCCACCGACGCCGCGCCCGCCAGCGCGCAGTGCACGGCGAAGCCGCCGGTGTGCGAAAAACAGTCCAGGACGTGCCTCCCTTTGGCCCGCGCCGCCACCGCCCGATAGTTCGCGACCTGATCCAGGTAGGCCCCGGTCTTCTGCCCGCCAAAGAGATCCAGCTCGAAGACCGCGTCCCCGACCCTGTGGCGGGACGGCCCGTGATACTGGCCCATCGCCACCCCGACCTTGGCGGCCAGTTTCTCGTGGGCACGGCCCGGGGCATCGCTCCGCTCGATGATCGCCGTCGGCCTGACCACGTGCTGCACCGCCTGCAGGAACTCGCCAAAGTGCGCGTCGCCCGCCGCGGTCATGGACTGCATGACCGCCACCCCGTCATACCGGTCCACGACAAAGCCGGGCAGGCCGTCCGCCTCCGACCAGACCAGCCGGCACACCCCCGCCCCCCCGCGGCGCTCCGCGGCGCGCCGCAGCCTCCGCTCGATGAGCCCAAACTCAAACACCTCCCGCTCCCTCGAGAAGAGCCGGATCCGGATCTCGGACTCGGGGTTGTACAGCCCGGAGCCGACAAAACCGCCCCGGCCATCGCGCACCCAGACGGTCGCCCCCGCCTCCGGCTCGCCCCGCACGCCCGCGATCTCGTTCGCGTAGATCCAGGGGTGGCCGCCAAAGCAGCGATGCGCCCACCCGGCCGTCAGCCTGACGCCCGCCGGGCCGCCGCCGCGATGGATCACCTCGGGCGCGCTCACCGGCACTCGCCCCGGACGAGATCCGCCCGCGATTCGCGCCGCCGCACCACCCGCGACTTCCGTCCGTCGACCAGCACCTCCGCCGGTCGCGGCCGCGCATTGTAATTCGATGCCATCGCGAAACCGTACGCCCCCGCGCTCAGAAAGGCGACCAGGTCTCCCGCGCGCAGGTCGGGCATCAGCCGATCGTGGCAGAACGCGTCGCCCGACTCGCACACCGGCCCCACCACATCCGTCGCCACCCACTCCGGGTCCGACGCGCCGGACCTCAGCTGGCGCACGGGCACGATCTCGTGGAACGAACCGTACAGCGCGGGCCGGATCAGGTCGTTCATCGCCGCATCCACGATGACGAACCGCTTCGAGCCCGTCCGCTTCACGTACAGCACGCGCGCCACCAGGATCCCGGCGTTGCCGGCGATCAGCCTGCCCGGCTCGACCTGGACCTGCACGCCGAGGCCGCCGGTCTCCGCGATCACGGCCCTCGCGTAATCATCGATGGTGAGCGGCATCTCGCGGTCCTCCCACCACTCGGCCATCCCGCTCGCCAGCGCGGGATCGTACACGATGCCGACGCCCCCCCCGATGCTGAAGAAGTCGATGCCGTGCGCCGCCTTCAGCTCGCGCACTAGGGGCGCCATCTTGCGCATCGCCGCCACGAAGGGCTCCGGCGCCGTGATCTGTGAGCCGATGTGCATCTGCACCCCGCGGATCGCGAGGCCGCGCATCCTCGCCGCGCGGGCATACAGCTCGGCCACGCCCTCGAACGCCACGCCAAACTTGTTCTCGTACGTCCCCGTGGTGATCTTCTGGTGCCCGCCCGCCGCGACGTCGGGATTGACCCGCACCGCCACGGGCGCCCGGCGCCTCAACCCGCGCGCCGCCCGGTCGATCTCCTGCAGCTCCGCCTCGCTCTCCGCCACGAAGCAGCAGATCCCCTTGCGGATCGCGAACTCGATCTCCTCGCGGGTCTTGCCCACCCCGGCAAACGTGCAGCGGGCCGGGTCCCCCCCCGCCTTCAGCACGCGGTACAGCTCGCCGCCGCTCACGATGTCAAAGCCGCTGCCCTCGCGGGCCAGCGCCGCCAGCACCGCCAGGTTCGAGTTCGCCTTCACCGCATAGCACACCATGTGGGGCACGCCCCCCAGCGCCGCGTCCAGCCTGCGGTAGTGGTCCACCAGGGTGCCCCGCGAATACACGTACAGCGGCGTCCCGTGCGCCTTGGCCAACCGGTCGACCGATACCCCCTCCGCCCAGAGCCGGCCGCCCTTTACCTGAAATCGATGCATCGTTCCTCGCTTCCTGACAATCGGATGCCCCCAAGCATGGCCCCATCCCTCCCGCCACGTCAATGCCAACGCCCATTTGCCACGGGATTCTACTTGCCTTATAATTCGTCGGGCGCCTGACTTCCAGCTTCCATGACCGCATCATTGCTCAAGTCCAAGATCCACCGGGCCAGGGTGACCGACAGGTCCCTCGACTACGAGGGCAGCCTCGCCATCGACCTCGACATCATGGAGACCGTCGGCCTCCTGCCCCACGAGCGCATCCTCGTCGGCAACATGGCCAACGGCCAGCGCTTCGAGACCTACGCCATACCCGGGCCCCGCGGCTCCGGCGCGATCTGCCTCAATGGCGCAACCGCCCGCCTCGGAGAGCCCGGCGACCTCCTCACCATCATGGCCTTCGGCCAATACACGCCCCAGGAGGCCGCCTCCCACAAGCCCAAGATCGTCACCCTCGGCGACGCCAACCGGCCCCTCCGCCCGGGCGCGTAGCCCGCGCACCGGCGCGGCCGAATGGCCCCGCCATTCGCCGCTCGCCGATTCCCCGAAACTTTCCGGGGATGCCCGGGTTCCACCCTCCATGAAAACCATCAGATTCTCATTCATCATGCTCGCCGCCATCGCGCTCGCCGCGCCCGTGGCGATTCGGGCGGAAGACCAGGGCGGCGAGGGCAAGAAAGCCAGAAAGCAATTCGGCGGACCGGGTGGACCCGGGGGACCCGGCGGGTTCTTCGGCGCCAACCTGACCGAGGAAGAGAAACAGAAACTCATGGCGGCCCGCGAGAAGGCCCTCGCCGATGACCCCTCCCTCAAGGCGACCGGAGAGGAACTCCGCGGCATGCGCGAGAAGGTCCAGTCCGGCGCAATGAGCCGCGAGGACGCTTTCGCCAAGATGAAGGAGCACAACGACAAGATGAACGAAGCCATGATCAAGGCCGATCCTTCCGTGGCCCCCATCATCGAGAAGATCAAGACCGACATGAAGCAGCGCTGGGCAGGCAAGAAAGGTCCCGGCGGGCCAGGCGGCGCACCCGGCGGCGGAGCGGGCGGCGCTTTCGGCAATACGCCCCCCCCGGCCGAAGAACCGAAGAAGGCCGACCAGTAACCCGTTTGTCCGAGGAGCAACCGGCGGCGCCCGAGCGCCGCCGGTTCCATTTTGCCTCGATCCATCCCGCGCATGATCTATCTTTGAGCCATGAGCGATCCGATCGGCCCGACCCTCCTGCTGGACGGGTTCATGGGCACGCACTGGCGGCTCGGCCTCATGGCCCGCAACCTCGAGCGCTGGGGCGTGCGCGCGGAGATCTTCCGCTATGACGCCTCCGGCCGCACGCCGATCGGCATCGCCGCGCGTCGCCTCGCCCGCCGCATCGCCGACATCGACCGCCCGGTGAACCTGGTCGGCTACAGCATGGGCGGCCTCGTCGTGCGCCAGACCATCGCCATGCGGCCCCGCCTCCCCGTGCGCCGCGCGGCGTTCCTCAACACGCCCCACCACGGCACGATCATGGCGCGCCTCCTCCCACTGCCCGCCACGCTCCAGATGCGCCCCGGCTCGCGATTCCTCCAGCGCCTCGACCAAGCCGCGTGGCAGACACCGTCATTCCTGGCCTGGTGCGCCGGCGACCTCATGGTCCTGCCCAACTCCAGCGCGATCTGGGACCCCGCCCAGCGCACCGTGTGCTCCCGGATCCCCGCGCATATCTGGGCCCTGTTCTCCCCGGCGCTGCACCGCACCCTCGCCCAGTTCCTGCTCTCCGAGGACAACGGCCCTGGCGCCCGGCCGCGCATCGGGTTCCTCGCCTCGCATGGCGGCAGCAACATGCAGGCCATACTCGACGCGTGCCGCGATGGCCGACTCCCCGCGGATCCCGCCGTCCTCATCTGCAACAACCCCGACGCCCAGGCCATCGCGCGCGCCCGGGCCGCCGACGTGCCCGCCGTCGTACTCAATGCCAAGACGCACCCCGACGAGGCCGCCCTTGACGCCGCCATCCGCGACACGCTCCAGCGGCACCGCGTCGATTGGGTCGCGCTCGCGGGCTACATGAAGAAGATCGGCCCGGCCACCCTCGGTGCATTCCACCACCGCATCCTGAACATCCACCCCGCCCTCCTCCCGAAGTTCGGCGGCGCCGGCATGTTCGGCGCCCATGTCCACCGGGCGGTCATCGCCGCCGGCGAAACGACCTCGGGCGCCACGATACACCTGATCGATTCCGACTACGATCGCGGCCCCATCCTCGCCCAGGCCGAAGTCCCCGTCCTCCCGGACGACACCCCCGAGTCCCTCGCCGCGCGCGTCCTGCAGACCGAACACCGCCTCTACCCCGACACCCTGCGCAAGCTCATCCTCGGCGAGATCACCATCCCGTTCCTAAGAGAAAAGCCGGCTCCCCCCAAGTCGGCCTAGCCCGGACATTTCACAGCCTTGCGGGCTGTGAAGTGTCCGGGCTCTGGGAAAACCGCGCGATAGCAACAGGTTGGCATGGAGACGCGCGCTCCCAAACACCATTTTTCGAAATCACAAACTGTTGG
>JADLBR010000193.1 GCA_020847615.1 Verrucomicrobiia bacterium | reverse complement strand
CACAAATTCAAACGGGACCTTCTGCGCCACCGTCATCATCACCTGCTGCAATTTTGCCTTCGGCCCCAGGCTCACCAGCCACACCTTGCTTCCCGGTTGGCTCTTCGCCAGATGCGCGGCCTCGTACAGCGCGTGCCCCGCCCACGGGTCCAGCCAAGCCGGCAGCATCGGCTCGTTCTTCAACCCGGGCCCCGTCGGCCCGCTCACCGGCTCGATCGTCTGCAGCGGATCCGGGACCACGCTGCCGCACACCACTATGTGATAACACTGACTCATATTCGCTCCAATCAGCCGCCTGACGCGGAATCACGCATTAGGGCCGTTTCTAGCCCCAGTTTCAAGTTTCAAGTTCACGGGCTTCCAGGGCAGGTCCCTTGACCCTCCGCGTCCCTGCGCGAGAACCTCTAATTCTCGGCCGAATGCAGCCCGCCCGCACCCGCCCGGAATGCGATGACCCCCTGCTCGGGGTCGTCCGGGCTCGCCTGGGCGCAATTCCACAGGCAGGCGCCGCAATGCACGCACTTCTCGCGGTCGAACGTCGGCACGCCCTCCGGGCCTGGCATGATGGCCTGCCCCGAGCACAGCTCCACGCAGATCTGCGTGCCACAGCGCTCGCACAGGTGCGGGTACCGGAACACCACGTGATCCGCGTACCCCGCCGGGGCCTGCACCTTCCCGCCCAGCAACAGGGCATCCTGATGGCTCACCAGCAACTGCCCGTCGTACGGGATCGCCGGCCATCCGCACCGCTCCATCAGCGCGCCGTGAACCGACTCGCCCTTCGCGGCGCACTCCCTCCGGAGACGCGCGATCTCCTCCGGAGCAATCCTGCCCTGATAGTACTCCTCGAGCGATGGCACCCGCCTGTGCGGCGGCACCGGGCGCCCCGGGATCGCGGCGAGCCCGTTCGTCAGGCCCGTGAGCGCCATGCCCACCAGCCCGCCCACGAACCCGTGGTGGAATCCGTCCCTCGCCTTCTCCGCGACGCGCGATTCGCGCTCGACCCAGCTCTCCCGGCGACGCCGCACGTACGTCGCCTCCAGATTCTGGCGCGTGAATGGCTGCTTCTCCGCCAGCAACTCCAGCACGGCCTCGGCCAACTGCACGCCCGTGGACCAGGCCTCATCGACGCCCGAGCCCGTCAGCATGTTGGTGCTTCCCGAGCCCTCGCCGATCCGCGCGTATCCGTTGCCCACGAGCCGCGGTTCGCCGCGCCTGCCGGACTCCTGCAGCGTCTTGGCCCCCCACGAGCGCATGCGCCCGCCCTTGAGATGCCTCCACAGGTAGGGGTGCAGCATCCAGTGCTGCATGTACCGGTAGGCCGTCCGCATCGGGCTGTCGAACCACGAGGGCACGAAGATGCCCATCGAGGCCACGTTGCCAGGATGCACGTAGAGAAAGCCAAATATCTCCGGCTCGGGATACCCGAAGGTGTGCAATACCGTTCCCGCCTTCAGCGCGCAGCACTCCGGCAGGTCCACGACGACCTTCATCCCGACCGCCCAGTCGCGCTGATGGTGCCCCTCGGGCAATCCAAAATGCTCGTCCAGTTGTCGCCCCACCGGCCCGATCGGCCCATCGCCCACCACGGTGAGCGCGGCCCGCACATCCATGCCCGGCATATACCCATCGGCGGGCTTGCCCGCCTTGTCGGTCCCCTGGTCCAAGAGCCGCACCCCCTTGACGTCGGCCCCGTCGATCAAAGCCTCCGCCACGGGCGTCCCCGGCCAGATCTGCACCACGCCGGTCCCCATCACCTGCGCGCCGACCCACTGGCTGAACTGACCCATCGACATCACCAGCCCCCCATGCTTGTGCAAGAAGGCCGGCGTCCACGGCAGCTCCAGCGCCTCATCCCGGATGCCCAGAAGTCCCCCCAGCGCCTTGATGACCGCGTCTCCCACCCGCAGCAAACCCGATCGCCGGCTCGCCCCCACCGGGTCGAACAGATAGGCCACCCTCTCCTCGGCCACCTCCACCGCCATCGGGATCTGCGACACGTCCAGATCCGGGAAACTCGCCCGGATCCCCCGCGCCGCCGTCACGATCCCAGACACCCCAAAACCGATGTCGTCGGCCCGCTCGTAGCAGATGACCTGCGGCGGCATGCCCGGCGCCACCGCGCTCTCGAACGCCGCGCTCCCATCGTCTTTAACGAGCCGACCCGACAGGGTCTTCAGAAACCCCGCGGTCGCCGGACCAAACCCGATGCAGACGATGTCCGCATCCATCGACTGGCGCTCCGCCTCGGGCGCCGCATCCTTCTGTGCCTCCGACATCGGCCCTTCCCTGCGACCCGCCACCTCAGGCCGGGTAGTCCAGCGCCTCCGGAATCATGACCTTGGACAACGACTCGGCCGCGCGATCTTTGGCCAACCGAGAGCCCGTCAGGCACCCGTCCAGCTTGCCGCGCAGGCGCACGAACGCCTCCATGCCCTCCATGCAGACGCACGGCCCCGCCTTCGAGGGCCGCGACTGGCCGTTTTCAATGACATCCGCCGCCCCCCGCGCCGCGCTCGCGATGCCGGGGATCACGCCCTCGAGCCCATCCAGGTCGTCCGCGCCAAAGCACGCGGAACAGCTCTCGCCCGTCCACGCGGGATGGCGATTGTACCCGAAGACCAGCTCCGCGCAGATCCGCCCCACCTCGCCGGACGCCCGCGCCGCCTGCACGTGGCACAGGTCGATCAGGAACCCGACGGTCCCCCCGAACCCCTCGGCCAGCGCCGGGTTGTCCGCGCCCTTCGATTCCAACTCCAGCACGTCGAGGATCTGGCACCGCGCCGCCAGCAGCCAGCACAGCGCGTCGGCCAGCGGGAAAGTCACCCCCTGCCGGTTGCTGGTGTAGAGCTTCTGCCCGTTCGCGTCGGTCGCCTGCTGCAGGTGCTCCAGCGTCCAGAGCCACATCTGCATCGCCGTCGCCAGCGTGCACGCGCCCGTGCCCGGGCGCTCGGAGGAGATCGCGCGCATCTGCGCCGCCCAATGCCGGAACTGCGCCAGGAAGAGCTCGTTGGTCATCGTCATCGACAGCTGCCGCCGCTGCACGGCCTCCGGGCCCTCGTAGGTCGCCTCCAGTTGCGCGTCCATCCACTTGTGCCCAAGGAACCCCGGGCAGTCCTCGGTGACGCCATACCCGCCCATCAGGCTGACCGCCTCGCGCATCATGTTCGCCCCGTGCCCCGTGTTCCACAGCTTGCACGCCGGGCAATACACGTTCGCGACCGAATCCATCATCGCGTAGCGCACCAGCAGATCGGCCTTGTCCAGCGCCCCGGCGCCCTTGCCGACCAGCCCCATGGCGGTCTTCTGCGCCTCGCCCTTGGCCTTGAATGCCGCGCGCCCGGCCAGCTTCTTGGCCGCCAGGAACTTCTCCACCTCGCGCTCCAAGGGGTCGATCTCGTCAAACATCCGCGCCGCCGCGAACCCCAGCGACGCGCTCGCCTCGCCCGCGGCCCACACGTCGATCAGCCGATGCAGCACGTCCTGCTTGGTCTGCAGGCCCAGGTCGTGCCGCGGAGACCCCGGTTCGCCACCCGCCCCACCGCGGAACCGCCCGCGCTGGTACCGGACCACGGGCTCCACCGCCGAGAGCAGCTTCGCCGCCGTCATCAGGCCCACCGTCACCCGCGTCCGCTTGAATACCGCCTCGATGATCTCGCCGTGGCTGTAGTTCGGAACGATCACCCCATCCTTGACCGTGTATCCCCCGATGATCCGGCTCGCCGGGATCTTCTGGCTGAAGACCGGATCGCGCGTCGACGAGAGCTGGTGCACCAGCTTCTTGGTCGGCACCCCCCGGTCGTAGATCCCGGGGTCGGTCTCGTGCAGGATCACCATGCAAGAACCCTTGATCCTCGGATCGTCCGAATCGACCGCCGCCGTCACGAAATTCGCAAAACCCATGTTCGTGATGAAACGCCCGCGCTTGTCGACGTGCAGCACCGGCTCTTGCCCTTCCTTCCACTCCACCACGCGCACCTTGCCCCCCAGCAACCCCGTCTCGACCCCCACGAATGGGATCGGCTCCGTCAGAGCAAACGCCCCGCGCCACGGTTTCCGGTCCTCCCCCGGCTGCGGCGGCGCGCACAACTTCAGGTAATGGTCCCTCTGCTCGGGCGTCCCGCGCTCGTGGATCGGCGAGAGCCCCAGATTCCCCGCCAGGCTGCACGTGGCCGCGCCCGCGTCCACCCACGACAGCTCGAATGCCACCAGCGCCATCGCCAGATTCTTCGGCCCCTCGATGAATCCCCCGTGCTCCGGATCCATGAACACCGCCGTGATCCCCGAGGTGTCAAACACCTCCAGCAGGCTCGCCTTCTGCTCGGTCCACTCGTGGGAGTTCCGCGCCCCGTTGGCCACCAGCCGCGCCACCGGTCCCCGCGCCACCGCGCGGCTCGATTGCACCAGCATCGCCAGATCGTACCGGTCCGCAAACCGCCACATCACCTGCCTCACCTCGTCGCCCGGCAGCGTCTTCAGACCCTCGGCGGCACCCATTTCTACTGCTTTCTTTTCCATATTAGACGGGCTAAACTCCTAGCGACCTTCGCACCCGAACGGAAGTGAAAAGCGCCCTTTCTGGGTTGAATCTTCCCCGCCCCAGCCCCAAATATCCGCCAGATGGCCGCACGCCCGATCGATGAGATGAACCGAGACGAGACCACCGCCCTCGACCTCTCCCTCCGCCCCATCGATTTCGCAGAGTTCGCCGGGCAGGCGAAAATCAAGGAGCGCGTCGAGGTCCTGGTCCAGGCCGCCCGCGGACGCGGCGAACCCATCGAGCACCTCCTTTTCTCCGGGCCCCCCGGCCTCGGCAAGACCACGCTCGCGCACATCATCGCCCACGCCATGGATGCCGACATCAAGGTCACTTCCGGCCCCGTCATCGAGAAGGCCGGCGACCTCGCCGGACTCCTCACCAACCTCGAGCGCGGCGATGTCCTCTTCATCGACGAGATCCACCGCCTCAACAAGGCCATCGAGGAATACCTCTACCCCGCCATGGAGGACTTCCGCCTCGACATCATCATCGATCAGGGACCCCACGCCCGCTCGGTCACCCTCAACCTCCCCCGCTTCACCCTCATCGGCGCCACCACCCGCGCCGGCATGATCAGCGCCCCCCTCCGCTCCCGCTTCGGCATGGTCAACCGCCTCGATTATTACATCCCCGAGGATCTCAAGGCCATCGTCCTCCGCTCCGCCCGCATCCTCAATGTCACGATCGACGACGATGCCGCAGCCGAGGTCGCAAGCCGCTCCCGCGGCACCCCCCGCATCGCGAACAACCTCCTGCGCTGGGTCCGCGACTTCGCCCAGGTCAGGGGCACCGGCCACGCCACCCGCGACATCGCCGATCGCGCCCTCGCCATGCTCGAGATCGATCAGGATGGCCTCGACGAGATGGACAAGCGCGTCCTCGAGGCCGTCGTCCACCGATTCGATGGCGGCCCCGTCGGCATCAACTCCCTCGCCGTTGCCGTCGGCGAGGAACCCGGCACCCTCGAGGAGGTCAACGAGCCCTTCCTCATCCTCCAGGGCTTCCTCCAGCGCACCCCCCAAGGCCGCGTCGCCACCAAAAAAACTTGGTCCAAACTCGGCCTCAAACCCCCCGGCCATCAGGCCGACCTCTTCACCGAGGCGTAGCCCGGAAATTGCCGCATCGCTGACCTGAAACATCTCAGTTGGCGACCCTTCGATGCGTGTCACAACAGACACGCCATCAGCAGGTTATGCTGAAGCCGCCTTAAGGCGGCACTACGAGCCCAAGACGACGAGAATGCTCGTAGTGGTGCCTTCAGGCACTCCGCGACCCACCAGAAGTTTCCACATGAAAATTCCACCGGGGTTTCCACCGGGGTCGGACCTCAGGATTTGTTGAACTGACAGGAACTTGGGAGTCGGCGGGGGACGGTTTCCTGACCTTAGGATCAATTTTTAGGCCTGAATTTTGGCTCGAAGGGTGGGTCCTTGCGGGCGATTTTCGATGTCGAAAATCGCCCCCACGGGCCGAATCCGGTCGTCTGTGCACCGTAACCCCTTGATGCCCAACGAAAACCTGTGGTCCGACCCCGATAAACCGCCGCTCACAACATGGAACGCATGATTACGCAATCATGGGCCGCGACGGTGCCTTGTGGCCCCAGCCCCTACGGCAGCACCAGCACGCAGCGGAAACCGCGGAGGTCGCTCCGCGAGTCTGGTGGCTGGTCGAGGCGATTGGAGGACCGAAGAACCCAGTTGAAACAATCACGCCACGACCCGCCCCGAAACACCTTGCGCACGTCGCCCCTCCTGATTTCGCCCATCACCTCACGACTAGGTTGGCCGCCTCCGCCATCCCTGCTCTTCTTCGATAGTGCCTCCGTGTACCAATCCTCGCAGCATTCCCACACGTTGCCCGAAAGGTCGTGCAGCCCGTTCTTGAGCGGCTTGTAGCTCCCCACCGGTGCGGTGCGTGGGTGCTCGTCCCGATAACCTGAGATTGTGCTCCCTTCCTTCGGGTCATCCGGCCTACCCGGCTTCGATTCCTCGCCCGCGAAATTGCCCATTCCCTTTGGCGGCGGCCACTCCTTGCCCCAAGGGAATGGGTCCTTGCCCACCACAACATCCCACTCATCGTCCGTCGGTAGGCGGTACTGCCTTCCCTCCTTCTTGCCCAACCAATCACAGAACGCTTTTGCGTCGTCCCACGAGACCAGCACCACCGGATGGTCCGGCCCCTGCTCGAAAGTTGGCTTCGCGTGCCAATAATAGGCGCTCGCCTTGACGAACGCCTCGAAGTCCTTGACCCGTGTCTCCCAGATGCAAAACAGGACCTTGGTGCCGGGAATGGGGACGAACTTCATGCCCAGCGAATTGACGAATGGGCGGTCCTCTGTCGCCGATCTAATAGCATCCCCCGCACCCACCTCCCGCACCTTGCTCTCCTCGATCTTTGCGCTGATTTCCCTCACCGCCAGCGCCGCCTCAAGCCGCGTGGCGCGGGTGAGCTTCGCCTCGAATGCCTTGAGTCCCAACGCCGCCTTGGGGGATTGCCGATCCAGAGCCGCATCCACCCGGCTGTCGATCAGGCCCAAGTCCCGGTCCAAGAAGTAGCGAAGGTTGTTGTACTCCGCGGGCATCCTCGCCGACGCGTCGGGCTTGGGCGTCCGCTGCCCACCCGTCCACACCTCGCGTTCCTTACGCAACTTGACCACGCCGTCCAGGTCCGCCCGCGCCGCGAGCTTCCTCTCCAATTCCTCGAGTTCCTTGACGTACCGCCCGATCCGATCCAACGCCGCTTGCTGCGCAGAAGCCTGCGCTTCCCGCAGCGGCGCCAGGATCGCGTCAAGCTCCTTCGCTTCGTCGGGGGAGAAAGGTCCGAGGTTCTGGGGACTGGGTGCTGGGGAAGGAGTCGGCTTCGGTGCTGCCGGAGGCGCGACGGACGCCACTGGCGCCGGGGTTTGAGCGCCGGATGGCGGGGCCGTGGCTGACATCTCGATCAACGCTGCCTTGGCTGGTGTCGTTTGTGTCGAGGTCGGGAAGGGCGACGACATCACCAACACGCACCGGAAACCGAAGTTGCTGACCCGAGAATTGGGGGGACGGTGATCGCGAGAGGAAGAGCGCATGTACGAGCGACGAGCGTCGCTCCACGACCCGCCCCGCAATACCTTGCGCACGTTGCCCTTCATGATGTCAGGCAGCTCGTCGGAGCGTGGTTCCAATCCACCGCCGGCCACGTGCTTCTTGTACAGGGCCTCGGCGTACCAGTCCTCGACCCACTCCCGAACGTTGCCCGAAAGATCGTACAGCCCGTTCTTGAGCGGCTTATAGCTGCCCACCGGTGCGGTGCGTGGGTGCTCGTCACGGTAACCCCGGATTATCAGTTCATCCTGAGGAGCGTCGGGTTGGCCGGCGAAATTGTCCGTTCCTTCCGGCGGCGGCCACTCGCTTCCCCAGGGAAACTCTTCCCGGCCCGCCGCCCCATCCCATTCCTCGTCGGTCGGCAGGCGGTATTCCCGTCCCTCCTTTTTGCTCAGCCAATCGCAGAACGCCTTCGCATCGTTCCAACTGACCATCACCACGGGGTGATCCGGCGTCTGCTCGAAGTTTGGCTTCTGATCCCAATTGTAGCCACTCTCCCTCACGAACGCCTCGAAATCCCTCACCCGCGTCTCCCAAATACAGAAGAGTACCTTTGTCCCGGGTATCGGGACGAACTTCATGCGGAGGGAATTGATGAACGTCTTCTCCTTGGTCGCCGATCCCAGTTCCTCCGGCGTGGCGATCGGCTTGCCGGGGACCGATGCCGCTGGCGTCACCGGGGGCGTCGTTGGCACGGCCACGACCGTCCCTATTTCGGCCTCCGGTGCGCTCGGTGTTCGCGGTGGGGCCTGGGGCGCCGTTTCCACGGGCTTGGCTGGCGTGACGCTCGCCCCGATTGCCGTCGTTCGCGGCGTCGGAACAGCCGCCTCGGGCACCGGCGGCATCCCACCGACCTTCATGGCCTCCGTGTCCTTCGCGGTGGAAACCGCCCCATCCGCGCGTACTGCGCTTTCTGCGGTCGACACCCTCGCCGATTCGGAATCCTCGACCGGCCGTGTCGCCAGCCATCCCACCGCGGCGATCGTGGCGAGGGCGCCGCCGCACACCGCCCACATCGGCCAAGGCTTGGCACCCCCAGGGAAGCCCCTTTCCTCTGGCGGTGGCGCCAGGGTGCTCGACACGATCCGGGAAGGGCCGTCGGCCTTGCGCCGCAGCACATCGGTATGGCAGCGGGCCAGCGCCCCCAGGATCTCGCCATGCGTGCCAGGACGATCCTCCCGTCGCGGGGCCATCATCCATCGTAACAAATCGCAGAAAGCTTGCCCCAGCGACGCGTTCAGCGCACGGGCGTCGGGAGGGGGCTCGTGTACCTGCTTCATCAGAATCGCCCCGGGGGTCTCGCCCTCAAACGGCGGCCTGCCAGTCGCCAGGTGGTAGAGCGTCGCCCCCAGCGCATAGACGTCAGCCCGGTGGTCGACGGTCTTCGCCCCCTGCGCCTGTTCGGGCGCCATGTACAGGGGCGTGCCCACGTTCATGCCGGTCAGGGTCAGCGACACGTCCGTGCCCAGATCATGCACCCGCGCCAGTCCCAGGTCGGCGAGCTTCACCACCCCCTTGGATGTGAGCATAAGGTTGCCCGGCTTGACGTCGCGATGGATGATGCCCGCCTCGTGCACGGCCTCCAGAGCCATCGTGACTTCCCGGCCCACCTCGATGACCTCCTGCTCGCTGAAGCGCTCGCCCCGGCCGAGGTAGTCCCCGAGGCTCAGTCCATCGACCAGTTCCATGACATAGAAGCAGGCTCCCTCCGCCTCCACGAAATCGTAGACCTGCACCACATTGGGGTGGTTGAGGCGGGCGGCGGCCATCGCCTCACGGCGAAAGCGGGCGACGAGGTCCTCGCGCTGAGAGAGATAGGATATCATCACCTTCAGCGCCACCGGCCTGTCCAGCGATACCTGGCGAGCCCGATATACTCTCCCCATGGCCCCCCGGCCCAACACCGCCTCGATCACATAGCCCCCGAGCCGCGACCCGGTCACCGGGTCACCACACCCCGAACTGCCTGTCCCCGTATCGGCCATCCCATCGGCCCCCTCCTAGGGCGGATTGATGCGGCCACGCGGGCTCTAGATTAACGTCGCCCAAGAGTTGCCAACTCGCAATGGCAGAGGGCAGCAACCGCCGCCTGTCTACGTCCGACGCCTTCAACGTCACGACGCCCAAAGGCGTGGCAACCCTTTCAGGGCAATTGAGCGGCGAGGTGGTGATCGGCCCGGTTCACACCGGGGTCGGACCACAGGACTTCTTAAAATGACAGGCTCTTGGGAGTCGGCGGGGGACGGTTTCGGGACCTTAGGATCAAATTTTGGGTCTGAATTTTGGCTCTAAGGGTGGGTCCTTGCGGGTGATTTTTGATGTCGAAAACCGCCCCCAACGGGCCGAATCCGGTCGTCGGTGCGCCGTAACCCGTTGATGGCCAGAGAAAACCTGTGGTCCGACACGAATGGCTCTAGCCCGGACATTTCACAGCCTTGCGGGCTGTGAAGTGTCCGGGCTCTGGGAAAACCGCGCGATAGCAACAGGTTGGGATGGAGACGCGCGCTCCCAAACACCATTTTTCGAAATCACAAACTGTT
>JADLBR010000192.1 GCA_020847615.1 Verrucomicrobiia bacterium | reverse complement strand
TCGCACCAGAGAGTCACGCGCACTCTCCAGCGCCATCCGTTCTTTCAAAGAACCTGCCCCAACATACTCCCGCCCCGCCTTCCGTCAAGGGAAGCAATCACATAAATAACACATTCACAACATGTTGGGAATACATGGTGAATAACTCCAGAACCCCCTGCCCGCTCGCGACTTCGGTCGTTCAATCGGCGGTGGATATCCCGCGTCGTGCCGACGGCGGCGAAAAAAAATCTCCGGCGGGCTGCCGGACGGCGTCCGACAGCCTCTTGGAAATCACTGGCCCTCCAGCTCCTTGACGGCGGCCACGACCGAGACATCCAAGGAGCGGAGGCGGCGCGAGAGTTCGCGGGCGATGTTGAGGATGATCCGGGTGTGCTCGGCCGGCCAATAGGCCGAGAACTTCTCGAACATCGGCAGGGTGAGGCCATGGACCAGCGATCGCTCGCGGGCGCGGACCGTGGCCGAGCGCGCGCCGCCCTCGACGAGGCACATTTCCCCGAAGACGCACCCCTGGCCCAGGATGGCCATCACGGTCTCCCCGGGCTGGCCGGCCGACTTGACGACCTCGACGCTGCCCTCGCCGACCAGCCACACGCTGTCGCCCGCGGCACCCTCCTCGAAGACGACCTCGCCGGGCTGGAGGGCGAAGTCGATGGCCGCGACGGCGAGCGCGCGGACCGCGTCGGGGAGGAGGCCGTCGAAGATGAAGACCCCCTCCCATCCGGGGCCGGAGGGCGGCGGCGTGAGGGCGGGGCGCTCGCGCCGCAGGGCGGCGTACGCGGCGTCGAGGGAGCGGAGTCGGCGGGAGAGTTCGCGGGCGATGTTGCCGATGATGGTGTGGTACTGGCGGGGGTGCTCGGCGGCGAGGCGCACGAGGTGGGAGCGCCCGAGCGAAAAGATGGTGGTCTCCTCCGCGCTGGCTTGCACCGTGGCGGAGCGGCGATCATTCTCGATGAGGCCCATCTCGCCAAAGAAGTCGCCCGGTTTGAGCACGGCCAGGATGGTCGCGTGGTCGGTGCCCACGCCTTTCAACACCTCGGCGGCCCCCGTGCCCACGACATAGATGTGGTCGCCGACGGATCCCTCCGTGACGATCGCCTCGCCCGGGCCAAACACGCGCTCGCGCATGGCGGCGACGATCGAGAAGAGGGCCTCGCCCGAGAGGCCGCGGAAGACGGCCATCTCGCGGATGGGCACCGGGATGTTGAACGGATCGCGCTCGCTCGAGAGTGCCATGGCCGGACAGCATAAGGCCCCTGGGCGCCGGAAGCAATTCGGTCCGGCGGCAGGCAATCGCGAGAGCCGTCGCCCGGCCGGTGGCGGTTTGGCCCAATCGGCCAAGGGCTGGCGCGTTTGGCTACACATGGGCCCGCCCTTCTGCTACAGGGGGGTGGTGAAGGCGGTCCAACTCGGGGCGACTGTCGCGCGCCGGATCATGGCGGCCATCGGCTTTCTCGCCTGCGGCGCCCCGGCGGCCCCGCCTGCCGAGAGGCATCCCCTCTTCGATCCGTCGGACGCGAAAGGCTGGTCCGTGGCGGAATCTGCGCTGGAGCCCTCGAAGGAGAGGGCGCCCGATGGAACGGCGGCGCTCCGCTGGCGCGTGACCGTGGACCACACCGCGGGCGAACCCAAGTACCCGATCGGCTGGCCGCGATTTGGGAGGGCGATTCCGGAGGGGCCCGCGCGCGACTGGTCGGGATGGGATTCGCTCAACCTCTGGTTGCGCGCCGACACCTCGCGGGGGGAACTGCCCCGCGAGCCCGTCGGTCTCGGCCTGCACACCCCGGACAAATCCTCGTCTTTCCAGCGGCCGCTATCGGAATTGCGCAAGGGCGAGTGGGTCGAATTGGACATCCCGTTGCGCGAGATCCCGCGGCACGGCGACGTGCGGCACGTCCAGTTCCACATCGCGGAATCCAAGTACGCGCACGGCGACACGCTGGATCTCTGGGTCGCGGGGCCCGAGCTGCGCCGCCCCGCCGCACCGGTTCTCTTGGGCCTCGCGCCGGAGTGCGCGGTCCTGTACGCCGATGCGGCGCGTGTCCCGGTGCGCTTTCGCGTCTCCGGCGTGCGGCCGGGTGAGACGGCCGAGGTGGAGGTGCTCCTCCGGCGCGGCGACGAGACCCGGGCCAAGGCGGCGCTGCGGTTGGGGCGCGGGGAGCACCGCGTCGAACTCGTGACGGGCCGCGCGCCCCTTGGGCCGGGCGAATGCGAGATCGTCGCGGGCATCGCGGGGCAACCGGACAAGGCGACGGCCCGGATCCGCATGGTGGAGTCCCCATGGGCGAGGTGAAGATGATGAAGGCGCGTGGGGCGGAGATTCCTGTCTGCCCCCGTTCGCTCGGGGCCGCCGCCGCAGGCGGGAATGCCTGCGTCACGATGCGACGACTGCGCATCGTCGCCCTGCTCCTCGCGCCCTGCTGGGTTGCCGCCGCGCCGCAGGTATTCGATTTCGGCACCGACAGGTCCGAAGTCTGCGAGGGCGGGGTGCGGGTCACGGCCGCGGACGCGTTTGACACCGCCGCGGGCCATGGCTGGCGCAGCACCGAGGGCCTGCGCGCCGTGGCCAAGGCCTATCGCGAGCGCGTCGAGAACCGGTCGCGCGGCATCGCGGAACCGCCCCCGATCTGGACCCACCCGATCACCGAGGACGCGATCGTCGGCGATCGGGCCAACGCGTTCCGGGTTCGCCTCGGGTCAGGTGAGCATGACGTCTACTGCGTCCTGGGCACGAGCGACCCCGCGTTCCGGGCGCAGTATTTTGATTTCGTCGTGCGCGTCGGCGGCGAGGAGCGCCGGGTGCAGATCGAGGGCTGCTACCCGTTTCGCGTCGAGCGCTTCCGGGCGCGGGTTGGCGCGGAGCCCCTGTCCATCGAATTTGACCCCAGGAGCAAATGGGTGGCCAGCGCGGTCATCGCCTGGCCGGTCGCGGATGCCGCCACGGCGCTGGACAAGATCGTGGGCCCGCTGGAGGACTGGATATTCCGGATGCCGCCGGAGGAGTGGGCCCGGTGGCGCGAGGAGCCCGCGCCCGAACCGGGTCCCGCGCACGACGCGTCCGGGGCGGACAAGCAAAGGGGCTTCACGCTCTTCACGAGGCCCTGCCTGGAGTGCATCTATCCCGGAACCCAGCCGCGGCCCAGCGAGTGTGACCCGACGCTGCGCCTCTTCGCGGCGCCGGGCGAGTATGAGCCCGCCAACTTCATCATCCGCCCGCTCCGGGATCTGCCCGCCGCCCGGATCGAGGTGGGCCCCATCGGCCCGGTGCCCGCGGCCTCGATCGACGTGCGCCGGGTGCGGTACATGCGCGCCCGCCCGAACTACACCGTCTCCGGGCGCTATCGCGAGGTGCCCGACGCCCTCGAGCGGTTTGAGGCATTGCCCCTGCGGGCCGGTCGCAACGAGCGCGTCTGGTTCACCCTGCGCATCCCGGAAGACGCGGCGCCCGGGCTGTACCGCGGCGAAATCGTGTTCCGGTGCGGGGGCGCGACCGCCCGCGTCCCCGTCGAGCTGCGGGTGCTGCCGATCCGCCTGCGCGAGGATCCTTCAAAGATCTTCGGCATCTACTATCGCCACCCCATCGATCTGGCGTTCGAGGCGAAGGATGACGCGTCGCGGGCGCATTTCCGCAAGAGGGCCGAGATGGAGCACGCCGACATGGTCGCCCACGGCACGCGCAACATCGTGCTCTCCATCTATACCCCGCCCGCGGACGCGGCGGGAAAGTTCGCGTTTCGCTGGGAGCCGCTGGCGGAAAAGCTGGACCTCTGGAAGAAGCACGGATTCGCGGGGCCCGTCGTCATGGGCATCAATACCGACGGCGTATACGAGAGACACATGAAGGAGCGGTATGGCTCGCACCTGCGCGGGGTGAAGGCGCCGCCCCCCGCCTTCTCGGAAGAGATCACGCGGATGGTGAGGGCCATCGAGGCGGAGCGCGCCGCGCGCGGATGGCCGGAATTCCTGTACTACCCGGTGGACGAGCCCGGCCATGGCACCGCGGAGGTCGAATTCATGGTCACGGTGCTGAAGGCCTGCAGGGCTGCGGGCGTCCGGACCTATGCGACGGCCGACCCGACGGCCGAGGTGTTCGGACCCATGCGCCCGCACGTCGATGTCTGGTGCACCCAGCCCTTCGCGCCCGACCGCGAGACCGTGCTGTCGGATAGCCGGGCGCGGAAGGTCGAGTACTGGTGCTACCCGAACCACGTCAACGGCGAGAATGACCACACGCCCGTCGCGGGCGCGCGCATGACCTACGGCTTCGGTTTCTGGCGCTCCGGCTTCCGGGCCCTCATCCCCTGGATATACTCGGCCAGCACCGGCGACCCCTTCAATTATCTCGATGGCTACGCGCAAGATTTCTTCAACCGCAGCGAGCCCGATGGCACGCCCATGCCCGTGGTCCTGTGGGAGGCGTACCGCGAGGGCTACGACGATTTTCGCTACATCCACACGCTGGAGCAGCTCATCGCCGAGGCCAAGGCCCGGGGGGGCGCGGCCGCCGGGGCGGCGTCCGGGGCCGAGCGGGAGCTGCGCGGTGTCTGGGACGCGATCCGCGTCCAGGAGAAATACAAGCACGACGGGCTCTGGTCGCCGGCGGAGTTCGACGTGTACCGCTGGATCATCGCCCGCCAGATCCTCGCGATCCAGGACGCCATAGGCCCATCGAAGTAGCCCACCTCGCGCAGCGATGGGCCCCCATGCCAAACTCGGCACAAGTCCTATGATGCAGAATCGCTCTTTATGCCGTATCCAGACGGCCTTTCAGATGAAAAGCGTCGGTCTGGATTCGGCATAAGACCGACCCCTGCCGCGAGGCCATTGGGCGGGCCTGGGCCGAAACACCTCCTTCAAGGAGGCACTCCCGCAACCGCAGCCCGGCCCAGCTCGCGGCGGAGCCCATCGAGGAATGCCTTTGCGGCGGTCGCGTCGATGGCCGCCTCCCGGCGGCGACAGAAGGACAGGCACCACGTGACGTCGATCTTGCGGCACTCGGCCTCAACCGCTGCCCGCATCCGGGCAACCGGTCCCAAATGTCCTTAAACACGGCCCCTCCCAACGCGGTGTCCCTCAACACGGCGCCCGTGTCCCTAAACAAGGCGCCTCTCCCAGCGGCGCACCCGTGTTTAAGGACACCGAATGTCCTTGAGCACGGCGCACCGCGGTGCTACCTTCGACCACTGGGGAATGAACCGAAGGCGCTCAGCCTCAACGCCGTGCCCAGAAATGGGCATTTCCGGCCATTCGGACATCGGGCGTCCTTCAATACAATGTT
>JADLBR010000191.1 GCA_020847615.1 Verrucomicrobiia bacterium | reverse complement strand
GCCCCCGCGCCGGCCCCGGCGCTGATGCCGAGGAAGTTCCCCAGGTCCGATTGGCCGGGCCGGGAGGGCAACTGCGACGGCCGACCGGCGGTACCGGCACCCGGTCGAGCGGCGCCGCCGGCGGGCAACTGGGATGGCCTTGTCCCTGACCCGATCGAGGGCCGATTCGCGGAGGGTAGCTGCGACGCGCCACCCGAGGGTCTGGTGCCGGCGCTGGGCCGCTGGATATCGCGGGTGCCCCCCGATGGCACCATCCCGCCGCTCGATGGCCGGGAGATGCTCGACCGGTCGAAACCCGACGACCCGAAGCTGGATCGATCAAAGCTCGATCCGCCGCCGAAGCCCGACCCTCCGAAACTCGATCCGCGCGAACCTCCGCCACCGGAAGGCCGCTGGAAGCTGCCGCCGCCGGAGAAGCCACCCCGGCTGCCGCCGCCGCCGCTGAAACCGCCTCCGCCCCCGCCCCCGCCCCCGCGACTCCCGCCCCCGCGGCCCCCACCCCCGCCGCCCCCGCCGCCGCGCCGAGCAAATGCTTCGTCCAATGGCAACCACACCGCGAGCGTCACCGCGATGAAAGCCAGGATCTTCGATGAGATGCGCATGGTGATGCCTCCTCGATGCACCGGTTCACTTCTCCTTGACGCGGGTGGCCTCGATCTTGGGCAGGTTAGGTTGCGGTTCTCCATCCAATGTCCGGTTGGTCGATTCCCAGATGAACTTGTCATCGCCCACTCTCCGCATCGTGTTGTCCGAAGACATGCGGCCACCATCGGGCAGCGTGCCCACCTGCCGGATCAGCCAGCCCTGTGCGTCGGCGGTCCAGACCCCCTCCATGACGGCGCCGCCGCTGTCGAAGAGCCACGAGCGGATCTGCTCGCGAGCGGCGTCCCAGCCGATGATCTGCCAACCCTCCAGTGTGACCTCGCCCGCGTGGGTCACCTTGATCGTGCGCGTCAGGAAGTTGCCTCCCTTGGCCCAGTCCACCTTGGTCTCGACCTCGGCGTCGCCGTCCTTCTCCTTCCATGTCCCGACCATCCAGGCCAAGCCGGAGAGCATCTCGCCGGGCGCGGGCGCGGGAGGGGGCGACTCGACCAGTTGTCCAATCAGCCACTTCCCGTCCTTGCGCACGCGCACCGCCGTGTACGCCGATGTCGTTTGCGCGCCGTCGGAGGACGTCGTCAACGTCGTCCCGCGCTCGACGGCGACATCCGGCCCCAACGCGCGGACCGAATCGATCTGGATCGCGAACTTCGCCCCCTTGTTCCGGGCGAACGCCTTGCGTAGGATGCCCTCCATCACCTCTCGCCCCACGACCGTCACGCCATCCTCGTCGGTGAACTCCACATCCTCGGCGAACATCGCCGCGAGGGCCTTTGCGTCACCCTTGCCAAAGGCCGCCTCGTACTGCTTCGCCAATTGCTCGATGGTCGCCCGGACGCTCGCCGCATCGCCCCCACCCGATTCTTGGCCGGCGCATGGCCAGGCCAAAACCAGAACCCACATCCCCAAGACAAGAAACGAACGCACTCTCATGGCTTCTCCTTGATTTCTATCGGTGAACAACTCATCCAAGTTATCATCGGCATTGCCGGGTGTCCATGGCCGTATGACCCCGAGCGCCATCCGGTAGGCTCTTCAGGCAATCTGGAACTCAGGAAGGCAGCAAAGAGGGACCGAAGCGTATATCCGTCTGGATGTCGCCGGCCAACCCCACACGCCTTCCTTTGGGAGGGACGCCGGCCTCGGCGTCCCCGCGCCACCAGCACGAGGGCTGCCTGAGCCACCCCGGCCCGCGAGGACGCGGGCCCTCCCAAACGTTACTCGACTCAGCGCGATTCCGTTCCCAGCCCTTCCTGAGTTCGTGAGTTCCCGATGAAACCGCCGAGTCTTCGTAGCCGCCGACAGCCTGCCCGCCCGCGCGGCGGGTGAGGAGGCGGACGTCCAAGGCGGGCGCGATGGTGATGGGAATCGTCAAGGTCGGACATACCCGTGTTCCCTGAACCATCGGATGGCCCTTTCGAATGCCTCTTCCACGGGCGTCTGCGGCATGCCCAGTTCCCGGACGGACTTCGAGCAATCGAAGAATCGGTACTCGCGCGCGGCCTTGACCGCCGCCACGGGGATCGTGGGCTCCCGCCGGAAAATGCCCCCGCAGATCGCCTCGTCGATGTGGGCGGCGACCAGGGCTGTCCAGAGGGGAACGCGGATCCGCGGAGATCGGATGCCGGTCAGGCCTTCCAAAATCGCAAAGATCTCCTTGAGAGTGAGGTTGCGGTTCCCGAGCACGTAACGTTCGCCGCATGTGCCTTTCTCCATGGCCAGGATATGCCCCTGCACCACGTCCCCCACGTCCACGATGTTCAGCCCCGCATCCACGTAGGCGGGCATCCTCCCATTGATGAAGTCGACGACAAGTCTTCCGGTCGGCGTCGGCTTGACGTCGAATGGCCCGATGGGCGTGGTGGGGTTGACGATCACGATGGGCAGGCCGGTTCTGGACATCTCCAGCGCGCGGTGTTCCGCCAGGCACTTGGATCGTTTGTAGTCACCGGACAACTTGTCCGGATCGTCCAGTTCGGCCTCGGTCCCCGGCGTCCCGTCAGCCGGGATCTTCAGCGTGGATTCGCTGCTGGTGTAAACGATCTTCCTCACCCCGGCGCGGCGCGCGGCAGCGAGCATGTTTTGGGTTCCGGTGACATTGGCCTCATGGAAACGCCGCGGGTCGGGTGACCAGAACGCGTAGCTGGCGGCGACGTGGAACAGTCCCTCGCAACCGTCGAGGGCTGGCGCGAGCGACACGGGGTCGGTCAGGTCACCAAGAGCCACTTCGACATCCAGGCCTTCGATGTTGCGCCGGTCGCTTGCGGGGCGCACCAGCGCGCGCACGGCATGGCCGTCCCGGAGTAGCGCGCGAACGAGATTGCCGCCGATGAATCCGGACGCGCCCGTGACGAGCACCTTCATTCTTCGGAAATGCTGGCAGCACAAAAGGATTCCGCAACGAGATCGGGGTCCGCATCGGGCCGGGGGCGCGGGCTTGGCCGGCAGAGGAGGCTGGCGGACAAAGTCCGGCAGCCTCCTGGGGCGATCGGCTGCATTGCCGGCCCCTGCGGTCAGTCCAGCGCAAACCGCACGGGCACGAGGACCCGAGAGGGCACCGCATTTCCGCCCACCCGCTCGGGCCGAAATCGCCATCCCTCGACCGCGCGGCGGGCGGCCTCATCGAGCATCCCGTGACCGCTGCTCCGGGCAACATCAACCGACGTGGGTCGCCCATCTGCGTCCAACAAGACCACCAACACGACCTGGCCCTGCCAGCCCCGGCTGCGCGCCTCGTCGGGATAGCGGATGGCGCTGCGCCGCAAATAGTCCGCCGGGGTGCACAGTCGCATGGCGCCCGGGGCCCGCTGGGCTGCCCGGCCCGGCGCCGCCTGCGGCGGGACCGGCTTGGCGGCGGGGGGATTGGAGATCGGTCTGGCTTTCGTCGCGGGCCGGGCCGGTTTGGCGGCATCGGGCTCTGGCGCCGCGGCGACGGGTTTGGGTAAGGCTGGCGGCAGATTCTCGGCAACGCTCGCTTCTTCCACCATGGGCTCGGGCTCGTCGGGGGGCACCTCCTCCTTCGGCGGCTCGGGTGGGCGGGGCGGCTCTTGCATCACCACCACCGGTTCCGGCTTTTCGGGCTCGGGCTGCTCGGGCATCGGCGGTTCCGCCTCCATCGGCTCGTGAGCGATCGGTGCCGCCGTGATCCGGAGCGTCACCGGCTCGCGGACAGGGATCCGGTCGGCACCCGTGAGGTCGCCGGCGAGATCCCCGCTGAGCAACCTCACCCCCAGGGCCACGCCCACGCCGTGCGCCAATAATGAACCGGCCGCGGGGCCTACCCAATGTCGCAATCTCGGATGTCTCATCCCCACGCGCTCGCGCACCTTGTCATCTGGATACGAGCCGACGACCCGGGTTGGGGACAAGAGAGTTCGCGATCACTCGCCATCAGAACCGGACCTCGAGTCCCGCGCGAACCGCGAAGCCGGGACCCGGAAACAGCGCGGGGGTATCGGGGGTCACCGTCCCATCCAAACCCGAAAGCGGGGACACCCCCGAGATGCACTCTTGATCAAAGACATTGGAGAGATCCACGAATACGGAGACGCCCCTGGGCCTCTGATACCCGGCGCGCACCCCGCAGAGCACGTAGGGGTCGGTGTGCAGCGTGTTGGCATAGTCCACCGGATAGGGCTCGGGCATCCAGTCCGCGCTCACCCCGACATAGAAACCGCAAGGGTGCGAGTACGTCATGTCCGCAACGAAGAGGTGCGGCGGAATCGCCGGGATCTCGTTCTGAAAATATAGGGGGTCCTCGTCGAAGTAGCATTCGCTCCACGTGTAGGCGAGGCGGAAGTCGACCCGGTCGCGCTCCCCCACCTCGGCGCCATCGGCAAAGAGTCCCTCGGCCAGCGTGGCGTCCAGGGCCAGCTCGACGCCGTGGTGGATCGTGCCCGTTTCCGAATTCAGCGTCACGTCGGGCCCCGCCGGGGGCCGCGTCCGGATCAGTTCGTCCTCGATCCAGGAGCGGTACCACGTCACGTCCCAATGCACGGGCCCGGCCTTGCCGCGCGTGCCCGCCTCGACGGTGACGGCGTTCTGCGCCCGCAGTTGGGTGATCTTCGCCCCGACCAGGCGGCCCTGTCGCGCCGCGGACCCCAGCAAATCGTCGGCCAGGGGGGGCTCGTAGGTTCGGCTGATCGCGGCGAACGCCAGGATGTCGTCGGTGAACTCGTACATCAGCGCGGCCTTGGGGTTGAGCGCGTCGTAGTGGAAGAAGCGCTGCGCCGGCGGTGCGACCGATCCGGGCGGCGGCACCTTGCCGGGCACCGGAGGCTGCGTGGCCAAATTGTAATTCTCCTGGATGTCCCTGTAGTGGTGGACCGCCTGGAGCGCGGTCACCAGACTCAGCCGTCGGGTCAGCCACAACCGATTCTCCAGGGTGGCGGCGTAAAACCCGGTGTCCACATCGTGATCGGACTGGAGCAGGCCCGGCTCCCCAAAGTTGAGCTGGATGCGCCGCATGTCGCGCCATTCCACGTACGGGTGCAGGCCAAATTCGAACGTATCCTTGGCCCCGCCGATGTCCCCGTCGAAACGGTAATCCAGGTCACCGCCGGTCGCGTTCGAGACAAAGTCCAGGCCCTCGGTCGCCCGCGGGCGAAATGCCCGGTAATCGCTGTAGAGCCACCAGACGGCCGCCTCGATCTCGTGGTCATCCTGCCGCCACACGGTCCGGTTGCCCACGCGGTTGACCATGATGTCGCGAAAGGGCAGATCCACCCGCACGTTGGGGGCAACGCCCACCGGATTCACCGCCGTGGGATCGAAATCGCAGAGCCGCTTCGAGATCGTGCCGGCCAGTTCGCCATCAATCTCGGATCCCAGGAAATAGAAACGGGTCTCGAGGGGATCGGCGAGCCGGATGCCGAAGTTGGCGTTGGCGAACCACGCCTCCTCCCCCGTGCGGAACTGGAACCCGTTCTGCGAACCCATGGTGCCGGAGACATAGAGGTCCGCGTTCTCCGCCGCGTAGGCCGCGGCCAAGTGCTCGCGCCACGTCTCGAAGCTCCCGCCCTCGACGCGGCCGTAGAAATGGGGCGCGCTCCGACCCGTGGGGGTGGCGAAGTTGATGGTGCCGCCCAGGCTGCCGATGTTGCGCGAGATCGAGGCGGCCCCGCGGTAGACCTCGATGTGGTCCACGGCCCGGGTGTCGATGTTCTGCGGCAGGAAGTGCCCATCGGGCAACGTCATCGGCATGTCGTCGACCAGCAGCCGCACGCCGCGCGTCGGCGGGGTGCCCGCCACCCCCGATCCGCGCATCACGAAACGGGCCTGGCTTGTGCCGCTAAACTGCGTCTCGACCGCAAGCCCGGGCTGGCCCCGCAGGGCATCCTCCATCTTGTTGAGCGAGCGCTTCTGGAGATCCGCCGCGTCCACGACGCCGGCTCCTCCCGCCGTCTCCCCCCCGATCCGATCGCGGGCCTGCGCGGCGGTCTCCGCCGTCAGGCCCGATGCCATCGCCGTCGCCCTCACCGTGACCTCGGCCAGCGGTTCCTGGGCGCGAGAGGATGATGATTCGAATATTCCAGTGCCCGCCACAACGAAGAGAAGACCCAGCCGATGCGCGGACGATTCCAGGAGTCTCATTATACGGCATACGCCACGGGATGTTACCGGGGGACATCGTTGACAAGAAACCAAGAAGTGCGGGCGTCGGCCCGTGCGCCCGCGCCGCTTTTTTGTTTTCGGGAAAGACATCGTGGATAGAATGGCCGGACCATGACCGCGGGTCCCGCGCCAGCGCATCAGGCCGATCTGATTTGCAGGCTGTGCACGATCCAGTTGGAGACGCTCTGCTATCAGCGCGCGTGGTGGTTCCGCCCCTTCCGCGAGGTGCTGGCCACCGGCGTGCGGCTGTTCGCGCTCGTGTCCCGCATCGAGCCGCAGAAGTACATGACCCGCTCGCCGGGCTGCCACCACTGCCTGCGCTTCCAGAAGAACGCGCTGAAAGAACAATCGGCGATTTTCCGGTGGTTCGATTCGTTCCTGAACCCCCTCTTCAACCATCTCCGCGACAGCCTGCTCACGCCCGAGGAACTCGACCAGGCGCGCCGGCTCGCCGCCGAGGCCGAGAACGTCCGGGATGCCGGCGCCGGCGGCCCGAAATCCCTCGCGTAGCCGAACGCCCGCGGCGTGTGGCCCGCGCAGGAGTTTGCCGGACTTTGTCCGGCAAACTCCTCTGGGGTGAACGGCGCTAAGTTAAGCAACGTATGGGAGGGCCCGCGGCCTCGCGGGCCGGGTGGATCAAGGTCCCCGCATGCTGGTGGCGCGCGGACGCCGAGGCCGGCGTCCCTCCCACGAAACACGCGGATCACACCAAAGGGCCAAGGATTCTTGGCGTGGTTGGCGTGATTCGCGGGGAATACGGGCACCGGCGACCGTGATAGCCCTTAACTGAGCGCCATTCGTGTCTGGGGTCACGCATCTGCACGAACCCCGGGATTTGGATTGCCCCGGCGCCAGGCGCGCCGTTACTCTTGGTGACGATGTTACTTTTTTATAAATTGTTAATACGGACAAATGCATCTAACCGGGCGGCCCGCGAGCAACCACCGCACCTATCCGTCCATGGCCAGGGGCGGCGCAGCGACAGTTCGTCCTTGGGCCGACGTGGGGTTTTCGCGCGCCATCGTCCCTTGGGTGCGGCCATCGCCCTGATGTGCGGCGCCGTCGCCGCCGCGGCCGTCGAGCCCGCCCCCTTGATGGAAGTGCTGGTGACCGCGCCCCGCGCCGACACAGCGCCCCTCGGCGCCACGTGGGTTGCGCCGGAAATGCTGGAATCCCTGCCCGCCGCCACCAGCGACAGCGCCAGCCTGCTGCGCGACGTGCCCGGCTTCAGCCTTTACGGCGCGGGCGGCGTGTCCAGCCTGCCCGCCATCCGCGGCTTGGCGGACGACCGTTTGCGCACCAGCGTGGATGGCATGGACCTGATCGCGGCCTGTCCCAACCATATGAACCCCGCGCTTTCCTACATCGACCCGGGCGCGGTCGGCAAGATCAAGGTCTACACCGGCGCGGTCCCGGTCAGCGTCGGCGGCGACAGCATCGGCGGCGCGATCGTGGTGGAATCCGCCAAGCCCCAGTTCGCGCTGCCCGGCGCCAGGACCCTGGCCACCGGCGAACTCGGCACCTTCTACCGCAGCAATGGCGACGGCTGGGGCGGCCACCTCAGGGCGACCGTGGCCAGCGACAAGCTAAGCCTCACCTATGCCGGTTCCACCGTCGAGTCGGCCAACTACGAGGCGGGCGGCGACTTCAAGCCCGCCGATTACAACGCCACCACCCCGAGTCCGGCCTCCGATGACAACCCCTATCGGACCGGGCGCGATGGCCACTCCCTGCCGCTCGACGAGGTGGGCTCGACGGCCTACGAATCGACCATCCACTCGCTCGACCTGGCCTGCCGCCTGGGCGACCACCTGCTCGATCTGACGTTTTCGCACCAGGACATCCCCTATCAGAATTTCCCCAACCAGCGCATGGACATGACGTCGAACGAGAGCGACAAGTTCGGTCTCGGCTACGAGGGCCGTTTCCATTGGGGACAGATCAAGGCGCGCGCCTACCACGACGAAGTCGACCACGAGATGGATTTCGGGGAGGACAAGCGCTTTTGGTACGGCTCTGGCAGCGGCGTGGCGGGCAACGACGTCGATGGCCAGCCCTGCGGCCCCGTGGGCCCCACCTGCGCCCGGGGCATGCCGATGAACACAGAGGCCCGGACCACCGGCCTGTCTCTGGGCTCGGACCTGTTTCTGTCGGAGCGCGACACCCTGCGCATCGGGCTCGCGTATCAAGGCCATCGCCTGGACGACTGGTGGCCGGCCTCCGGCGCGATGATGTGGCCCGGCACCTTCTGGAACATCAGGGATGGGCAGCGCGACCGCTATGCCATCTTCGGGGAGTGGGAAGCCAAGATCACCCCGCAATGGACCAGCCTCCTGGGCATCCGCCACGAGACGGTGAGGATGAACGCCGGCGACGTGCAGGGTTACAAGACGGACCTCGCAACCGCCCCCATGCCGGGTATGGACGTGGCCAATCAGATCGCCGAGAGCACCGCCTTCAACGACGCCAACCACAAGAAGACCGACCGCAACTGGGATTTCACCGCCCTGGCCCGCTTCACGCCCAGCGACACGCAGGACTACGAGGTTGGCGTTTCCCGGAAAACGCGTTCTCCCAACCTCTACGAGCGCTATACGTGGTCCACGTGGTCCATGGCGGCGGCGATGAACAACTTCGTCGGCGATGGCAATGGCTATTTCGGCGACATCGACCTCGAGCCCGAAGTGGCGCACACCCTGAGCCTGTCGGCTGACTGGCATGACGCGGAACGGAAGGTCTGGGGCCTGCGTGTCGCGCCTTACTGCAGCCTGGTGGACGACTTCATCGACGCCAAACGCATCTCGACGACCCCCAGCGGCTACTCGATCCTCCAGTACGTAAACCAGGATGCCCGGCTCTCCGGCGTCGATCTTTCCGCCCACGTGCGGCTCGCGCATTCATCCGCCTGCGGCGACCTCACCCTCAGCGGCCTGGCCAGCTACGCTCGCGGCGAGAACCGCTCGACGGACGACAACCTGTACAACATCATGCCATTCAACACCAAGCTGGCCCTCGCGCATGACCTGGGCCGATGGAGGAACGCCCTGGAGTGGGAGCATGCCGAGGCCAAGGATGACGTCTCGGCGGCGCGCAACGAGATCAGCACCGACGCCTACGACCTCTTCAACCTGCGCAGCAGTTACACGTGGAAGCACCTCCGCATCGATCTCGGCATCGAGAACATCTTCGGCACAAATTACGACCTGCCGTTGGGCGGCGCCTACGTGGGCCAGGGCAAGACCATGACGATGGCCAACGCGGGCGCTCCCATGTGGGGCACGGCAGTGCCCGGCCCCGGACGCAAGATCTACGTGGGCGTCAGCGTGCGGTTCTGACCCTCTCTCATTGACCTCACCCGCTGAATCGCCCGCCGGCCTTGCTGGCGCGGCCGAGGGTCACGAGGGTCTCCAGGATCTCCACCGCCGTCGATCCCGCCGCCGTCACGGGCGACATCATTTACCCAAGCGCCCGGCGATGTCGAGAGGCCGGGAGGGACGCCGGCCCCGGCGTCCGCGCCCCACCAGAACCTGCGGCACCCCGGCCATCGCGGCCCGCGAGGCCGCGGGCCCTCCCGCCGATGCGCCCAGCCAGCCGGGTCGGTGGCCGCGGGCCACGTCCCACCAGCGCCCGCGCACCAAACGCTCACGCGTTCGGCTACGGGAATTCTCGAGCCAGGCCCAGCGGCGTGACCAGGGGCCGTCCCTCCCCGTCGATGACGACGCGTGTCGAGACGCGGTACACGGAACGGATCGTCTCTTCGGTGAGGACCTCGGCGGGCGGCCCGGAGCACCGCACCTTGCCCGCCTCGAGGAGGTACACCGTGTCGGCGAACCG